>CAZSSS010000008.1:0-16084 GCA_964609255.1 uncultured Rhodobacterales bacterium | reverse complement strand
GTGCCTCACCCCGCCAAAAACTGTGGACAGTGCAAATGCCGCTGGCTTTGCCCAATATTTTTGCTGGCGTGAACCAAACCATCATGATGGCCTTGGCCATGGTTGTGGTTGCAGCGCTGATTGGCGTTAACGGGCTTGGCTCTGAGGTGCTGAAGGCTGTGAATAACCAATATCTGGCGCTGGGCCTGATGAACGGTTTGGCAATTGTGGCCATTGCGATTGTGTTTGATCGCGTAACCCAAAAATTTGGCAAACGCTTGCAAAAGCACTCGGAGGTGATCCATGGCTGATAACAGCATCGAGGTTAAGAACCTTTACAAAATATTTGGCGCCCATGGCGGAAAATATATCGAGGCCGTCAAAAACGGCATGTCCAAGGATGAGCTGAACGCCAAACACGGGCATGTGCTGGGGCTGAAGGATATTAATATCCATATGCCCTCAGCCAAAATTCAGGTGATCATGGGCCTGTCGGGGTCTGGTAAATCAACCATGATCCGCCACATCAACCGCCTGATTGATCCCACCGCTGGCGAAGTGATTTTCCAAGGCGAGGACGTTTGCAAAATGTCTCGGGCTGATTTGCAGCAATTCCGCCGCCATAAAACCGCGATGGTATTCCAGAAATTCGCGTTGCTGCCGCACCGGACCGTGGTTGATAACACGGTTTACGGGTTGGAATTACAAGGCGTCGATAAAAAGGAACGCGTTGATCGCGCCATGCACTGGCTGAAACGCGTAGGGCTGGAGGGTTTTGAGGATAACTATCCCAACCAGCTTTCGGGCGGAATGCAGCAACGTGTGGGGCTGGCGCGCGCGCTGGCAAATGACGCCGATATTCTGCTGATGGACGAAGCGTTTTCAGCGCTGGACCCGCTGATCCGCATGGATATGCAATCCATTTTGCTGGACCTTCAGGAAGACCTGAAAAAGACCATCGTGTTCATCACCCATGATCTGGACGAAGCCCTGCGTCTGGGCGACAAAATCGCCATTCTGCGCGACGGGGCGGTTATCCAGCAAGGCACGGGGCAGGAAATTGTCCTGAACCCTGCTGATGCCTATATCGCGGATTTCATCAAAGAAGTGAACCGTGGGCGGGTGATCCGCGTGGATACCATCATGACAGCCGCCAATGAGGGCAGTTCGGTAACCATTCCCAGCGGCGCTCGGCTGGAGGACGCAGCCAAATTGCTGTCAGAATCCGGTGAGGGCGCGGCAAATGTAGTAGATGACAAAGGTGCCGCCATCGGTGCAATCACCATGAAATCCGCGATAGGTGCAATGGTTACACCTGCATCACACTAAGCTTTTTGCCGGGCGCGCAGCCCCTTGCGCCCCCGGCCTGTCTGACCTTGCAAAAAGACATCTCCGCGCTTATTCTGGCTGTTGAGGTTCCCCAAAAGGCAGAATTATATGTCCACTTTTGACTCAGACGCCGCCGCAAAAATCCATGCGCAGTTACACAGCCATTTACCCAGCGAACCCGCCCTGCGGGTTAAAGCGCTGGAAAGTTTACTGGTTGAACGCGGTATGATCACAAGCGAAACAATTGATGCCTGGGTTGAGGCCTATTCTGAGGAAATCGGCCCCAAACGCGGCGCACAGGTGGTGGCGCGGGCCTGGCTGGACACCGGTTTCAAGGCTCGATTGCTGGACAATGCCGCCACAGCCATCACCGAATTTGGCTTTGAGGGCAACGCCACGGGCCATCTAAAGGCCGTTGAAAACACGCCAACAACCCACAATGTTGTGGTTTGCACGCTGTGTTCCTGTTATCCGTTCTCGATCCTTGGCATGTCGCCCACATGGTATAAATCCGCCGCTTACAGATCCCGCGTTGTGCGTGAACCGCGCAAGGTTCTGGCGGAATTTGGTGTTGACCTGCGGAGCGATATTGCCGTGAATGTCTGGGACAGCACCGCTGAACTGCGTTATATTGTTATTCCGCAGCGCCCCGAAAAAACCGAAAACTGGTCAGAGACCGCACTTGCGGCGCTGGTCAGCCGCAATTCCATGATCGGAACCCAACGCCGGTTGGAACTGTTATAATGGACGGTATCCACGATATGGGCGGCAAACAGGGCTTTGGCGCGGTTGATGTGGTCAAAGAAGCAACCGAACAACCGTTCCACCATGATTGGGAGGGGCGGATGTGGGCGATCTCTCGTAATTGTCGGGCTGATGACTGGACCATTGACTGGTGGCGACATGTGCGCGAACGCATTGATCCGGTGGATTACCTGACGCGACCCTATTTTGACAGTTGGATGCAGACATCTGCGGCGGCATTTATCCTGTCGGGTGTGTTTACACTGGAGGAAATCATCAGCGGGCACACCACCAAAACCGGCCCGGCCGCAGCAAAACAAGATCAAAAAGCCGCCCTGCAAGCCAATCGGCAATCCTGCCGGGAATTTTCAACGCAAAACGTCTCAGCGCCATTATTTTCGGTTGGCGACCCTGTGCAAACCACTGCATTTTCCAGCAACCACCACAGCCGCCTGCCCCAATATGCCCGCGCCAAACCCGGTGTCATCCACGCGCATCACGGCAGCCACCTGTTTGCCGATGCGGGTGCCAAAGGCGAACATATCGGCCAGCATTTATACACCGTCGGTTTTCCGGCAACCGCATTATGGGGCCCAAAATCCAACCCCAACGACACCGTATTTCTTGACCTATGGGAGAGCCACCTTGAGCAACCATAAACCGGTTAAGCCCTTTGAATACAAAAACAAACCCGTGTTTGACGCGCCGTGGCACGCGCAGGTGCTGGCACTGGCAGAAGCATTGATCAATGCCGGCCAGTTTTCACCGGATCAATGGGCGCAAGCGCTGGGGGCCGAACGCCGCGCGGCGGCAGCAACACAAGCCCCTGACACCGCCGAAACCTATTACAAAAACGCATTGTCAGCGCTTGAAAAACTGCTTTCAACAACATCGGTTATCAAGATATCGGATGTAACCGCCCGGCGTGACGCCTGGGCGCGGGCATATGGCGCAACGCCACACGGCAAGCCGGTTTTGCTTGGGGCGGGCACATAGCCCCGATCATCCCACAGGGTCGGGCCTTACGCGGTCGGGATGGGCTGCTGCAATTTCGGGGGTCTCTGCGCAATGGGTCTCAATCCGGTTAATGGTGGCAAGGTCCGAATAATCGATCCCCCAGCGAGTTGCATTATATAGCTGCGCCATAAGGCAGCAATCCGCCATGCTTGGTGCATCACCAACGCAGAATTTGGCAGCATTTGTCAGGCTTTTTTCAAAAGCTTCCAGGCCGGGGCGAATGAAATGTTTCATCCAGTCAACCCGTGCGTCATTCCCGCCACCTGTCAGGTTAACCACATGATTGGCCACATACAGGTTGCAAACCGGGTGGATTTCCATGGCAATAATATGGCAAAGCGCCCGCATTTTCGCCAAATCAACCGCCGTTTTGGGCAGCAATGCAGGGTTGGGGCGCGTTTGTTCCAGATATTCGATAATCGCCAATGACTGGCTGAGCATCACGCCATCAATATCAAGCGCCGGAACCAGCCCTTGGGGCTGACGCGCCAAATGCGCGGGCGATTTATGCTCAGCTTTCACCAGATCAACCGGCACAATCCTATAGGGCAGTTTTTTAAGGTTCAGCGCAATGCGCACCCGATAACTGGCCGAGGAGCGCCAATAGTCATAAAGAATAATATCCGTCATGATACAATAAACCGTTCCGCATTCTGCCTGATCTTGCCCATCGTGGCCAATAACATGGTTTTTTCGGTGTGGTCTAACCCCTCAAACAACTCGGCTTCGCGGGCTTTGACCAGCGGAATCAAGGTCTCTAATACTTGTCGTCCTTCTGCGGTCAGGCGCACAGCAGCGCGGCGTTTGTCTTGCCCGTCAATATCGCGCCGCACATAACCATGGGCCTGCAACCCTTTGATCGCGCGACTAACACTGACCTTGCCAAGGCTGGAGCGCGTCACCAATTCGCTGGCCGAAAACATATCATCCGACCCCAAAACAGCCATTATCCGCCATTCCGAGACCGTAAGATTATACTTGCTGGTATAGATCTGCGCCACGGAATCGCTAACGGCGCGATAATACACCCGCACGTGATAGGGAAAGAAATCTTGCAGATCAAATTTGGTCATCCCATGACATTAGTTTCATATGATCATTTTTTCAAGACCCATATTTTATGCGGTATTCACCCTGCAATGCCAAAATATTCTTGACTTGGTTTCAAATGTAATTAAATATCCTAAGGCCTATTTAAATCGGAGAATCTTACGTGAAAAGCTGGATAGAAAGCGCCAATAACCCGGAATGCCAATTCCCGGTCCAAAACCTGCCATACGGCGTTTTTGGCCGTGGGCTTGCTGAGGATGACTCCCCGGTTTGCGGGGTGGCCATTGGCGATATGATCCTTGATCTGGCGGTGCTTGAACAGGTTGGCATTTTTGAGGCCGAGGGTGACCCGATATTCAACCTGCCCTTTCTGAATGAATTTATGGATATGGGCAGCGATGCATGGGATGTGGTGCGCAACACCCTGACCGACATGCTGGTTAAGGGGGGCGATGATGTTTTGTCGAGCGATGCAGAATTGCAACAAGCAGCACTGTTCCCGCAAGCAGATGCGGTGATGTATATGCCTTTTATCGTCGCGGAATACACCGATTTTTACGCCGGAAAACAGCATGCCATAAACGTTGGCACCATGTTTCGCGGTGCGGAAAATGCCTTGCCGCCAAATTGGCTGCATATCCCGATTGGCTATAATGGTCGCGCTTCCAGCGTGGTTATCTCGGGCACCGATATTCATCGCCCGATGGGCCAGCTTAAGCCGCCAACCGCCGAAATTCCGCATTTCGGCCCGTCAAAACGCATGGATATAGAACTGGAAATCGGCGCGGTTATTGGCACCGCAACTGAACTGGGTCAGCCGATTACCACCACGCAGGCTGACGCCATGATCTTTGGCTATGTGCTGCTGAACGACTGGTCTTCGCGTGATATTCAGGGCTGGGAATACCAGCCGCTCGGCCCGTTTCAGGGCAAGGCTTTTGGCACATCCATCAGCCCGTGGGTGGTGCCAAAAGCGGCGCTGGAGCCGTTCCGCTGCAAGGCAGTGGAGCGCGACAAGCCGCTGCTTCCTTACCTGTCGGAACAAAAACCGGGCCTTTATGACATCAACCTTGAGGTCACCATGCAGCCCGAGGGCGCAGCCCATGCAACCACGATTTGCAAAACCAATTACAACCGCATGTATTATTCCGCCGCGCAGCAATTAACCCATCACGCCAGCTCGGGCTGCCCGATGAATTGCGGTGATCTGCTTGGGTCCGGCACCATTTCCGGCCCCGAAAAATCCGAATACGGATCATTGCTGGAAAAAAGCTGGGGTGGCAAAGAACCCTTTACGCTGGACAGCGGCGAAACCCGCAGTTTCATTGAGGACAATGACCGCCTGACCCTGCACGGCTGGGCGCAAGGCGACGGGTTCAAGGTTGGCTTTGGCGCGTGCACGGGCCGGATTATTCCAGCAGTGCCCGAACCGGACTGGAACGAATAGGAATATCAAAATGGCAAAAGCATTCGCGTCGCAAGGCGACATGGCAGACAAAAAGATCAGCTTTACCCAAGTTGGCCGCGATCTTTGGGCTTTTACCGCTGAAGGTGACCCAAATACCGGCGTGATCATTGGCGATAATTCGGTAATGATTATCGACGCCCAAGCCACCCCGCGCATGGCTGAAATAGTGGTTGAGAAAATCAGACAGGTAACAGACAAACCCATCAGCCATGTGGTGCTGTCGCATTATCATGCGGTGCGGGTTCTGGGCGCAAGTGCTTATAATGCCAACGAAATTATCATGTCTGACACCGCCCGCGCCATGGTGGTGGAACGCGGCCAAGAAGACTGGGATTCAGAATTCCAACGCTTTCCACGCCTGTTTCAGGGCCATGAAAGCATCCCCGGCCTGACATGGCCCACCACCACATTCAGCGATGAAATGACTGTGTATCTGGGCCAGCGCAAAGTCGTGCTAAAACATCTGGGCCGCGCCCACACGGCGGGTGATATCGTGGCATGGGTGCCCGATGACGGCGTTATGTTTACCGGCGATATCGTCGAATACCACTCGGCATGTTATTGCGGCGATGGCCATTTCAACGATTGGAGCGCCACATTGGACGCCATCAAAGCATACGCGCCGCGCGCCATTGCACCGGGGCGTGGTGATGCGCTGATTGGCCAAAAAATGGTTAATGCCGCCATTGAAAACACCCGTGATTTTGTAAACCAAACCTATGCCTCTGCCGTGCAAGTGGCAGCACGCGGCGGCACGCTAAAAGAAACATGGGATGCGGTGCGCGCGGCTTGCGATGAAAAATTTGGCGATTACGCCATCTATGAACATTGCTTGCCCTTCAACGTCAGCCGCGCCTATGACGAGGCCCGAGGCATAGACACCCCCCGCATCTGGACCGCAGCGCGTGACCTCAAAATGTGGGCGGATTTGCAGGGATGAGATGAAAATATTTCAAACCCCTCTTTACCAATACGCACGCAACCCCGATCAGGAAGCGGGGCGGCAAACCCGCCACCCTGTGGTGATCATCGGCGCTGGCCCTGCCGGGCTGGCGGCGGGGATTGACCTTGTGCAGCAAGGTATTCCGGTGGTGATTGTTGATGATAATGACAGCGTTTCCACCGGCTCGCGCGCGATTTGTTTTGCCAAACGCCCGCTGGAAATTCTGGACAGGCTGGGCTGCGGCGCGCCGATGGTTGACAAAGGTGTGGTCTGGAACAAAGGCAAGGTGTTCTTTGATGAGCGTGAGATCTATGATTTTGATCTTTTGCCCAGCAGCGGCCATAACCGCCCTGCTTTCATTAACCTGCAACAGTATTACCTCGAAGAATTCATGGTGCGGCGGGTGTTTGATTTACAAGCCGCGGGCGCGCCCATTGAAATTCGTGGCAAAAACAAGGTCACGGCCATCGGCACCCATCCCGATCATGTCGCGCTTGAAATCGACACGCCCGAAGGGTCCTATACCCTTGAGGCCGACTGGATTATCGCCTGCGACGGTGCCAATTCTAGCGCGCGCAGAATGCTGGGTCTTGATTTTCACGGTCGGGTTTTTGAGGATAATTTCCTGATTGCAGACGTGATCATGGAGGCTGATTTTCCCACCGAGCGTTGGTTCTGGTTTGACCCGCCGTTTAATCGCGGCCAATCAGCGCTGCTGCACAAACAGCCCGATAATGTCTGGCGCATAGATTTACAACTGGGCTGGGATATCGACAAAGAGCATGAAAAAAAGCCGGAAAACGTCATCCCTCGTCTAAAACAAATGCTGGGCAAGGATGCCAAATTTGAACTGGAATGGGTGTCTATTTACACATTTCAATGCCGCCGCATGGAGAATTTTCGCTTTGGGCGCGTGTTATTCGCGGGCGATAGCGCCCATCAGGTTTCGCCTTTTGGCGCACGCGGGGCCAATTCGGGGCTGCAAGATACCGAAAATCTGGCGTGGAAACTGCGCATGGTTATTGAGGGCGACGCGCCGGATGCTTTGCTCAACAGCTATCATGCGGAACGCAGTTTTGGGGCGGATGAAAATATCCTCAACTCCACCCGCTCCACCGATTTTATCACACCCAAATCCGAAACCAGCCGGATTTTCCGTGATGCGGTGCTGAACTTGGCCCAGAAATACGAATTCGCCCGCCCGCTGGTCAATTCGGGTCGCCTGTCGGTGCCTTGCACCTATGATAATTCCTCGCTGAATGGGCCTGATGACCCGCTTTTGCCGCGCATAACCCGCCCCGGTTCACCCGCCAGTGACGCGCCAATTTCGGGCGGCTGGTTGCTGGACAAACTGGGCAATCGGTTCCAGCTTTTGACCATTGGCGCAACTATTGACAACATTGAGGGCATTGAAACCCTGCCCCTGACCGCCGATGAATCCGTTGAATTTGCCGCGCGGTATCTTGGCGGGCAACCCGCCGCAATCTATTTGATCCGCCCGGATCAGCATATCGCGGCGCGCTGGACCAAATTTGACCACAACGCTGTCACAGCGGCCCTTAACACCGCCACAGCCAAAGGATAGACATGCTTAACACAACCCCGAATATCCCCGATGCTGATGGGTTTTACGCTGAATTGCTGGCCCTGCATGACCAAAAAACCAAAGCCGCCAGCGATGCGCTGAACGCGGCCCTTATTCTGATTCTCGCTAACCATATTGGCGACAATGCGGTGCTAAGCGCCGCGCTGAACGCTGCAAACCTGTCAAAGGAGACATGACATGAAAGTCGAACAAATCCACCATGTGGCCTATCGCTGCAAAGACGCCAAAGAAACTGTTGAGTGGTATACCAAAAACCTGAACATGGATTTTGTGCTGGCGATTGCAGAAAACGAGGTTCCCTCAACCGGCGCGCCGGACCCTTATATGCATGTGTTTCTGGACGCCGGAATGGGCAATGTTCTGGCATTTTTTGAACTGCCAACACAGCCCGAAATGGGCCGCGACCTTAACACCCCGATCTGGGTGCAGCACCTTGCGCTAAAGGTAAAAGACCGCGAAACGCTGATCGCATTCAAAGATAATCTTGAGGCCAACGGCATTGATGTTTTGGGGATTACCGACCACGCGATTTTCCACTCGATCTATTTCTTTGACCCCAACGGCCACCGTATTGAACTGGCCTGCCCCGACCCCGACGAGGACGCGATGCTGGAGAAACTGGACGCGGTAAAATGGGACATGCTGGAAGAATGGTCGCGCACCAAAAAGGCCCCTAGTCATGCCGACTGGATGCACAAAAATGCTCGGAAAAATCACTAAATCCGTCGGGTGGGGCAAAACTCCACCCGTTAGCTTTTTCGCAACCCGTCACGCTGCACATTTGCGTTCAACCCTGCTGGCAGGGGTACAATAACGCCGTTCTGTCGCAGCCTTTCTTCCCGGATACCTAATCCGCTGGCGGTTTCCGGCCCGATAGGGCGCGCGGGGGCACTGCCGATGCTTTGCAAAAATCCGCCAAGATCAAAACCGGCATAATCCGTTTGTGACAACCCTGATAAATGCGCCGCCATAATGCGCGATACAATCGGCGCGGCAGCGCTGGTGCCGTTCAGGGCTGAACTGGTGCCACTAACAAGGCCGGTGGCGCGGATATTGGGCAACATCCGCGATGTTTCCGCCACCATCATCACATGCGGGGCTTGGCCATTACCCACAATATCAGCCGCCGAATAGAGCGCTGCGTGGGGCATATCCCAGCGCATCGCGCCCACGGAAATCGCATCCATATCAGGCCCGTCACCGTGCTTTTTCTTGCCGTTTTTGCGCCGCAATAACCCATTGGTCGCCAGCCCCGAAATTGCACCATTGCGGGCAATAACACTGCTGCGCGCCGCAGGGTCATCAACGGCAATGTCGCCAAAACTGTCAAAAGCACTGGCCACATATGCCTGATTTGCCCTGACATCATCGTCAAAATATGCCTGCCTGCCAGCGCTGGAAAACCCCGAGACCGCCTGATCACGCAATATCCAGCCATGCATGTTTCCAACCGCATTCACCAGCTGCACCGATACCTGCCACAGCCCTGCTTGTGCAAATGCCAAATGCGGCCCAGCGGTTGGCGCAATAGCAATGAGCACGCGCCAGAACAGGTCATCATCACAATCACCGGGCCGCCGGATCGGCGCATCCAGCGTAACGCGACACAGGGTTGTATTGGTTGCATCATCCAGCAAAATATGGGCGTCTGTATCCACGGGTTTGGCGCTGTTTAGCGCTGAGAAACCAACCGTTTTAATGCTGCCATCAGGCAATGTTAACAAAATATCAGCGCTGGTTGCAGACTGGGGCAACCAGATCTCAAGAAAACTGGCGGTGCTGTCTTCGGGTTGCACGCGAACCGGCAGGTCAAGCCCGGCTGACCCATCGTTTTGCGCATGCAGCCGCAAGATATTTTCATTACCCGCAGAAACCACTCGCACCACGGGTGGCACGCCATTATCTCCAAATGTGGCACGCATATCTTTTTGGTATTTAATCGCCAATGCCCGCAAGGCGCGTTCCAGAAACTGCTGACCATTACGCGGCCCGCCGGTCAGGCCAAAGCTGATATTCAGCACCACCGGCAGGGGCCGTAAATAATGGCGAGACATGGCGCGGGCTCGTTTAAAAACATATATCGCCGCGTGATGCATCGCGCCAATCCGCGACGCACCAGAGGTATCCATAACCGCAAATGCGGGCAATTGCACGGTAATCAAACGGGTGTTTGCCGCCGCAATATCATCCGCATCAGCCCCCGCCGCCAAATCGGCAATCTGGGTGCCATGACTGCTGGCATGGCTTAAACTCGAGGGCATATAAACCCCGTTTTGCGCGGGCAAAAACCCGTTATCACGCAGCATCGCGCGCTCATCCTTGCCCGTATCCATGGTGGCAGTTATGTGCTGGCCCGTCAGTTCACAGCCAAAAGGAACCGTTGCGCTCTGCGCCGGAGCAACCCCATCCTGCGCCCAAGCATAATCAACCCTTGAGGCCCGCCCCGCAGGGCGAAACCGTTGATTAAACACATTGATGCCATCATCAATTATGCCAATGATCACAATCTTTTCGGGGTCCAGCAAGATGTCAGCCGGGGTATGGCTAACCGCTGCCAACGCCCCTTGTGCCACTGATTTTTTGGCAATCGGCAGCAGGCTGATCATATCAAACCTGTCCTTTGAAACCGCCCCCTGCCCCGGTTTTATCGGCTTTGGCCGCTTGGCTTTGGTCAGCTTTTTACTGTGGACAAAAAAATCAAAATCAGCCGGATTTTCCTTGCTCAGCGGCACCGAGGCTCGAAATTCCGCGCCCCTATCAAACAGCCACTGCGCATAAGCATCCCTGATTTTCAGGGTCTTGCCACCTGATTTTACGGTATCGGGGTTGGAGTCAACCTGCCAGTTCAGCATGGTCTATGCCCATTCCGCAGCAGCGCGGTTCCACAGCCATTCCAGCGGGTCGCTTTTGAAACGATTATCGGCAGGGATATTATGCAAACCATTGCTGCTTACGCCTGCCATGGCGGTAACGTCTATGTCCATCGGGTCCGCACCGCTGGACAGTTGCAACTGGTCTGGCTGAAACAATTCAGCCCCCAAACCTTCACCGTTAAAAATCACATCCTCAACAGCGGTATTGTCAGTCGCACGATTAACCAGATATTTGCCCAATTGCACACCGAGCGCAGCGCCGGCAATGGAATCGACGGGAAAATGCACGCCAGCCACAGTCCGGTTTTGCGAAATCCGTCCGGCAACACGCAGCAACATGTTTGTCAGATGCGGGGTTGCGTTGTCAGCGCTGTCTTTTGAGCGCCCCTCAAGCAATTTGGCAAATACCGTTGCCACCAGATGCGATTCCGTCGCGTGGCCGCTGGGCAATGTTCCATGGCCGGGCATTGGAATGATTGGCTGAATTTGCGCTGAATACATATCAGGCCGTTTACACGCCAACCCGTTTTTGACCTGCAAAACAGTGCGCGAGGCAATTTCCTGCGCCACCGCCAGCAATTCATGGGTCCAGCGTTTTTTGCCCGGACTGATGCCTGCAATTGCTGAAAAATAGGGTAAATACCCGCCGCCTTGGGTCAATATTTCGCCCGCACGGTCGCCGCGCAGGTCTGCATAGGCGCGCATATGTTCAAGCTGGGCACTGAAATCTTCAACGCTGGGGCGCCGCATGCCGATCATACGATAATGTTTGCAGTCAATGACCGCATCATCTGCATTTTCCGAAACCGGAACCTGCTTGTGATAAACCGAAACCTGCGGCCCCGCCTCTGCAAAGGCACGGCCAAAGCCGATGCGCGACATGATCTCGCCGTTGATCACATCAAGCCGCACAAATTGCGACCATTCCGACAGGTTTTCCATATCATGAACCGCAAACGGTTCCGGGTTCATATGGTTGCCAATCCACGGCCCCATTATGCCATCCCGAGAGGTCATAAGCCCCGCAGTTGTGCCCCCATCGTATAACCCCGCTGACGCAGCCCCCCCCGTTGTTGCGGTGGTTGCGGTTGTCGCAGTCGTTGCGGTGGTCGCGGTTGTTGCCGTTGTCGCGGTGGTTGCGGTGGTTGCGGTTGTCGCCGTGGTCGCAGTCGTTGCTGTGCCAATGGTGTTTGTAGATAAAGTTGTCATCGTTATTTCCCCTGTGGTTTATGTTTTTGGAATTCCGGCCTCAGCCAACGCGGCGGCCCAAATTTTCCCGCTTGCCATTTGACCAGCCGGATGGCCCGTCAAATAGGATTTTATCGTCAAAGTCGGTTCTAGTTTCTGTAATATCTTGCCTGTTTTTTTGGCTTCGGCATCCTGCCCGGATAATTGCAACGCGGTTGTCAACAAACGATACGTCGAGATGTGCCGTGGATTTTGTTTCAGGGAACGGCGCGCCAATTCAATGGCTTTGTCGTAATCTCCGTTTACTTTGTGGGCCATGGCCTCCATCACGTCATAAAAATAACCATGCGGATCAATCGGCGATAACCGCCGTGCTTTTGCCGCTTGTTCCACCGCCAAGCCACCTTTATTCATGAAGGAATTAAGCCGCGAATACATCAGCCATGCCAACCCCTGATTGGGATCGTTCAGCGTTGCCAGTTCAAAACGGGCCAAAGCAATATCGAGACTTTCGGCGCGGGCCCCTTGCACCATACCATCAATGGTCAGCGCGGTTGCGCAATTCGGGTCGATATCCAAACCGCGCGCCGTGCTATCAGCCGCGATTTTGCTATCTTTGGCGATGTCAGAGCTCCACCCCTGCGCAATCGACAAAAGATACCATTTTGCCAACCATGCATGCAATTTTGAATGGTTGGGCAACCGCGAAATCAGCTCCTCCAGATTATCGCGCGACCGCGCGAAGGTTGATAATTGGTGCTGGTGCATGCCCGATATTGACGCCATGAACAGCGCGTGCGCCTCAACCTGCGGCAACGGTCGTGATTGCGCAATTTCCACCGAGGCGCGCAACACCTGATGGCCACACTGACGGGCAATTTCTGCCACCGGCGCGCTGTCACCGTTTAAAATTTCCGAAAGATCGCCGTGAAACGGTTCGGTCCATAAAATTTTGCCGCTATTGGTCTGAATGAAATCGACATCAAGGCGAAATCTGTTGCCGGTCACACGCACGTTACCGCTGATTGCATAATCGGCATTAAGCAATGTGCGCAGGTCTTGCATATCCAGCAATCGGCCACCCAATTGGCGGCTGGACAGGTGCGAAATAACCTCCAAAAGTCGAGAGCGCGACAACGCACGACCAATATCCATGGCGATCAGATCACCAAAATGAACTTCGTCTTTACTGCCCGATACAGCCACAAATGGCAGCACCGCCACGCTTGGCGCAATCGCCAGCACCGAAGATGACCCCAGCCAGTTTTCGCGCACCACACGTTTGCCCTGCACCCAGTCGATGAATTTGGTTTCGGGAATGTCAATTCCCTCAAAGAAAATCCCGTCCTGACGGTTGCGCGGCAGTTCCACGTTTTCCAGCCGCAACCGGATGTCAGTGTTATTGGTTTCAAAAATCAAATCAAAATGCGGGTCAAGAATTTTCCTGAGATCGGATAAGCTGCGGCGCAGGCTTTGCCGCCCGTGCTCAACACCAGAGCGCCCCCATAAATGTTCCTGAATCCATTGCCTGGAATGCAACCCATTTGGGGCCGTGGCCAACATTGCCAGCAATCCGCGCTGTTTTGCCCCCGACAAAGCAATGATGCGACCATCGCTCCAATGGCACTCAAACGGCCCATATAAACACAATGTTAATTTGGCACACGCCATCATACTAATTCCCACTGCTCCATAACGCCTTATGGTTGAATGTTAACGGTTAATTTTATATTTGAAAAGGTTTTCACGAATTATTCACGCAAAAAGTTCGATAATGGAGGTTATGGTAAACACACAATCAAGCCCGCCAATAGGTTAAACACATGAAACTCGTTGAGAAAAAGAAGATCCCCATCCGTGACTTAAGCGACTTTTGCGGAAACTGGGATGAACTGAAAAAAACAGTCACCGACGCAGATCTTGCAGATCTCGGCATACCGGAGGACATGTTCAGAACCATTGTCTGGATGCGGCGTTTAACCGAAATCACCTGTATTTTCCCGCCGCCCTATCCTGTTGATCAGGCCGCGGAAGTCATTCCGGCAGAGTAGCCGCCAAATTATTTTGTTGGAATATTGGCCTGAGCGAAATTTATTTGCTCAGGCCATACATTTTTTTATGACCCGAAACCCGTTCCGCCCGCAGCGCAAGCAGCGCATAATCTGATGGTTTTGATCGCCAAAACCCGTTTATTCCCAATATTTTACGATCCAAATCCGGCAATTTTTCAATTGCAGCTTCAACCGCGTCTGCAATCAGATCAGCGTCTTGGTCCAGCGAAGTGATAAAAGGCAATCCCGGCGCAAACCGCGTGGTGTCCAGCACCCTAAGAACGCCGGTTCCGTTATTTTTCCGCGTAATATGACGCCATGAAACCGCATCAATCGCGGCCAGATCGGCGTCACCGTCTACCACCATTTTGGCTGAATTTTCATGGGAGCCTGACATAATGCAATTACCCAAAAACCGGGAATCCCCGAATTTGTCGCGCAAAAAATCCAGCATCGCAATCAAACCCGATTGACTGCCCATACTGTTAAAAGCAAATGTCGCGCCGCGCATGTCTGTAATGTCATCACGAGGGTCATTTTTGCGAGCGATTATCACACTGTTATACCAGCCAGCGCGCGCCAGTTTAATACCATAATCCGGCGTGCCAACCAGCTGCACGCGCCCCGCCAGAACGCTGGCAAAAGGCAGGCCGCAGGTCTGGCTGAAAACCATGTCCTTATCCAGCCATTGCACCGCCTGCGCGTCTCGGGTCAGATGCTTGGGGGCGGTTAAGCCACGCGTTGCCAGCTCAGCGTTTATCAGCCCCCAAAAACGATCCGTAATTTTGCAAATATCGGGAAAGTCATACATTGGTAATGAGGCAAATTTCACCATAATCAGCTCTTTCTATTGGATTTATTCCACAATGGATGTGGCACTTTATCTTTTGGTTTAAAAAAGTAATTTTGAAAAATAACGCGATAATTCTGGTAGGTATAATTGCCATTCTCCGCCAAAAATTTGGCTTTATTCTGGGCGTAAACCTTGGGAAGGTGATACCAGGCCAATTTTGGATAACAATGGTGAACCGCATGGTAATTATTGTTTAAAAACAAAAACGCCAGCAGGCCCCTGTCTTCGATTATGACGCTACGAGCACCGGATTGTTCATGGGCGCGATGCTCCAGAAATGTTCGTATCTTCAGAATTGAAATCGCCCCGTATGCGGCCAGAAAAACCGCCCATATCGGCATTGTATTCAGGGTTAGCAGCCAAAAAACTACAGGGATCAGGCCAATTAAATGCAGCATATATGCATTAATTATACGACGTTCACCGGCACGCATTGCCTTCAGATCATCCCGGTAAAATACATAAAAACTGATGAGCGGGCCCAGCACCATTCGCCCCAGCAATGAATTATTCAACCTCAGGAATAACCGCGTTGGGGGGGTCAGGGTTGCCCAGACCTCGGGGTCCTGAAAATTGGTTTCCGGGTCATCATAGGGGTCGGTTAAATTCGGGTCAAAATGGTGTTGGATATGGGTATCCTTGAACCTCCGATAGGGCAGAAAAATACCCAGCGGAACAAAAACCAGCGCTTCGTTCAGGGTTTTGTTTTTAAAGGGATGGCCGTGCAATACTTCGTGCTGAAGCGAGGAATGCAAAGCCAGCAATAACACCAATATTGGCAAAGATACCCATAATGTCAGCGCGGCACTTAATAATGTGACTAACAGCACCAACACCGTGCAAAGCCCGATTAACCCCAATGTCTGCCATTCAATCCGATGGCGGCTTTCAATATCTTTCATGGTGCTCCTTTGCTTAGGCATAACGTCTAGCAAAAGAAAAAACTGTGGTAAAATCAAAATTTGTATTGATTGGACAAGATT
>CAZSSS010000007.1:6126-16784 GCA_964609255.1 uncultured Rhodobacterales bacterium | reverse complement strand
CCGCTTATCCCTCGATAATCTCTTCGGCGCGGCGCAAATCAACGCTCACCAGTTGCGACACACCTTTTTCGCCCATGGTCACCCCAAACAACCGGTCCATTCGCGCCATCGTCACCGCATGGTGGGTAATGACCAAAAACCGGGTATCGGTTTGTTTCGCCATTTCGTCCAACAAATCACAAAATCTTGTGACATTGGCATCATCCAGCGGCGCATCCACTTCGTCCAGCACGCAAATCGGCGAAGGGTTCGCCAAAAATACAGCGAAAATCAATGACATAGCCGTCAATGTTTGCTCCCCGCCTGACAGCAAAGACAAGGTCGACAGCTTTTTACCCGGAGGCTGGCACATCAGTTCCAGCCCGGCTTCCAACGGGTCATCGCTCTCAACCAGCACCAGATTGGCATCGCCCCCGCCAAAAAGATGTTTGAAAAGCATGGTAAAGTTTTTATTAACCTCGTCAAAGGCTTTCAGCAGCCGCTCCCGCCCTTCCGAATTCAAATTGGCAATGCCATGGCGCAGCTTTTTAACCGCTTCTTCAAGATCGGTTTTCTCGCCGTCCAGCGCATCAAATTCGTCTTGAATTTCCTGCGCGTCTTCCTCGGCTCGCAGGTTAACAGCCCCCAGCGCATCGCGTTGTCTTTTCAGGCGGGATACGTCGTTTTCGATTAGATCAGAGCTGGGCATTTTATCCGGATCAGCCGCCAATGATTCCAGCAAGACATTTGGCACAACGCCGGTTTCGTCCAGCACCCGGTCAGCGGCAACATCAACCCGGATAACGGCCGCTTCGTTCACCGCATCAGCCCGCGCCCGCGCCTCGCGCGCATCACTCGCACCGCGTTCAGCGTTACGTTCATCGGTTTCTGTCTGGCGCAAAGCGGTTTCCGCCAAAACCAAAGCATCAGCAGCATCTGCCCGGCGCGATTCAGCTTTTTGCACAGCATTTTGCATTTCATCGCGCCGTGCAGCGATCTCGTTTGGTGCAATACGTGCATTTTTAAGATCCGCCGCCCCAACATCAAGCCTTTCCTGCAAGGTTTGCAATTGCGACTTTGCATTGGCCAGCCGTTTTTGCCAATTGACTTTTTCCGCGCTGATTTCCTTGCCACGGCGCACGCGCGCTTCACCCTCACGGCGTAAATCATCGGCAATTGACCGTTTGGTCATCATGGTCATGCGCGCCGCTTCAACGCTAGTTTTTCGTGCCTCAACCGCGTTGCGCGCGGCATCCATATCGCCCAGATCTTCGGCGCCTTGCTTGGCCTCACGCAGCATATCTGCGGCCTGAGCACCATCTTCTTCGCGACGTAGAACCGCCATGTTTGCTGTTTCCAGGTTGCCCGATAACATCTCGCGGTCCGCCTCTGCGCGCGATAATTCGCGCGCAGCTTTGGTTACGGCTTCGTCCGCTAAACGCCGCGCGGCGCGGGCGGATTGATCTGCATGTTGGGCGGAATCCATGGCCGCACGCGCCGCGTTATGATCCGCATGTGCCTCTTTGGCTTTGGTGTCAGCATCCCCAAGAGCACCATCAAGCTCGTCCAGCCGGTTCATCTGTTGCAAGCGTAAAGCAGCCGTTGATGGCGCGTCTTCGGCCCCGGCACGAAAACCGTCCCAACGCCATAAATCCCCCTCAACCGATACCAGCCGCTGGCCTTGTTTCAGCGCAGGTTGCATCTGTGCGCCCTCAGCGCGTTCCACAATTCCCACCGCTTGCAGCCGCCGCGCGAGCGCAGCAGGCGCAGCCACAAAATCCGCCAGACGCGCGGCTCCCTTGGGTAAGTCGTGGCCAGAAATTTCAGGCAAAGTCATCCAGCCGGATACACCTTCCGGCCCAATCTCCGGCGCTTTTAAATCATCAGCCAATGCAGCACCAAGTGCGGCTTCAAATCCTTTTTGCGCCTTGATCTTATCAAGAACCTGTCTGCCATCACCCTGATCCCGAGCGATTAACCGTCGTAACGCCGCCGCCTCACCTTCCAGTGCTTTGGCCTCTCCCGATGCCGCAGATAATGCCACCCGCGATTCCGATTCGCGCGTTTGCGCAGTGGCGCGTTCAAGTTCAGCCAGTTCCAGCGATTTTTCGGCCTCGGCTGCGGTACCAACACAATCAGCGCGGGTTTGCGTTGCCCCTGTCAAACGCGTTTCGGCATCTGTTAATTTGTCAGAAATCTGGCCCATCGCCAGTGTCGCCTCAACCTGCGCATCAGAGATTTTCTGCAGATTTTGCGCGGCTTCTTCCAGCCGCCGTTTTGCGCTTTGATGGCGCGCGGTCAACCGGGCCGCGTCCTCGGATAATTGATCCATTTCGGTTTCTTGCGCCTGCAAGGCATTCGCCGATTCCCGCGCTGCATCCCGCGCCACCTCCAGCTTTTCGCCATGGCCGTCCAGTGCTTTTGCCAATGCTTCGGTTTCCCAATCCAGCCGCTCAATGGTTTCGCCAGCATCTTTGTTCAGCCCGTTTTCGCGTTCCATATCGCGTTGCAATTGAACCAGCCGGTTTTGCAATTCCTCAATGGTTTGCAAAGCGCGGGCCTCAAGATCCGCAAGCGCTGCCTGCTCAACGATCAATCGTTGAAGAACGGCTGCTGCGATGGCCTCCTCCTCACGCAGTGGCGGCACCTTGGCTTCGGCGTTTTCCCGCAATTTTCGCGCACTGCCTGCGGCACCTTGCGCCGAAGCCGCCGCGCTGGTCGCATCCTTAAGTGCTGTTCCCGCTAAGGCCCGCTCAACATCCGCCTCGCGCCAGCGACGATACAGCAATAACCCTTCGGATCTGCGCAATTCCTCAGCTATTTCGCGATATCTCGCGGCCTGCCGGGCCTGCCGCGCCAGGCTTTTAAGCTGCACATCAAGCTGCTCCAGCACATCTTCAACCCGCGCCAGATTGGCCTCGGTCCCGTTCAGTTTCAGCTCTGCTTCGTGGCGGCGTTGATACAGGCCGGAAATCCCTGCCGCCTCCTCCAAAACGCGCCGTCGCGATTTGGGTTTGGCGTTAATAAGCTCTGCTATTTGCCCTTGCCGCACCAATGCGGGCGAATGCGCGCCGGTTGACGCATCCGCAAACAACATCTGCACATCGCGCGCACGGCTTTCTTTGCCATTAACTTTGTATGCCGAACCGGCATCGCGGGTAATACGCCGGATAATTTCGATACTATCTGATGTGTTAAAAGCAGCGGGCGCCAGTCGGTTGGTGTTATCAAGATGCAGCGTAACTTCGGCAAAATTACGCGCCGGGCGCGATTCTGCGCCAGCAAAAATAACGTCCTCCATACCGCCGCCACGCATGGCCGTAGGGCGGTTTTCCCCCATAACCCAGCGCAGCGCCTCCAACAGGTTGGATTTCCCGCAGCCATTTGGCCCGACCACACCCGTTATCCCCGGTGCAATCACCAGTTCCGTGGGGTCTACAAAGCTTTTGAAGCCAAGTAATCTGAGTTTCGTAAATTGCACGCGGTTGGTCCGCCCTTGATTCTGCCCAAGACGCAATTGTTCCGCGCCATAGCCCCAGAGTCAACATTGAACCCCCGTATTTGGCGTATCTGCCCAAGTTATCCACAACATATCGTGGTTTCGCAATTGCTGTGTTGCATTTCCGGCTGTGCCACGTATTCCGGTAGTCAAAAGAGGAACCCATATTATGACACTAAAACTGATCGGCATTTCCGGCTCTTTGCGCGCTGCTTCGTATAATTCCATGCTGGTGCGCGAAGCCGCCCGCGTCTTTGGCGATTGCGAATTTGAAATGGCCAATATCCGCTTTCCGCTGTTTGATGAGGATCTTGAAGCGCAGGGTATCCCCGCCGACGTAACTTACCTTTCAGACAAGATCAAAGCCGCTGATGCCGTGATTATCGCAACCCCCGAATATAACAAAAACCTGTCCGGCAGCCTGAAAAACGCCCTAGACTGGTTAAGCCGCACAAAACCGCAGCCCTGGCGCGCAAAACCCGTTGCCATTCTTTCCGCCGCGTCCGGCGGCACCGGCGGGGTGCGCGCCCAATATTCCCTGCGTCATTGCATGACCACATTTAATCCTCGCATCCTGCAAGCCCCCGAAATCATGATCGCCGCTGCCGGAAAAGCATTCGACAAGCACGGGCATTTAATCGACGAAAAAACCATCCAGTTCCTGACCAAACAAATGCACGCGCTTAAGGCGGAAATCGAATTGGCAAAATTTGTGGGCTAAGCAAATAAAACGCTATTTCGACGCGCGCAATTCCCTGATTAGGGTCGGTATATCGTTGATAATAGTTGTCGAATTATCAGCCTGCCAAGCAGCAATAAACCGTTGGATTTTGCCATAATTATTGTCGAGGATATAGTGCTCTTTGCCAAGAATCATCGACAAAATATGAACATGCAAACGGTCTGATACAACCCGTTTCGCTGAGCAAATCTGCGCAACACCTCTGGACACACGTTGCCTAGCATGGCGTTGATACATTTGCGCCCTCCGAGACATCAACCGTTTTCGCAGCGGTGGCAACATTAGATAGCTTAGCCGATCAAACCGGTCCACGAGCGATTTTACCGATTTTTCAGACAGCCAGTCTTCGATATCTGCCAATTCTGCAAGCAATTTGCTGTCATTCTGCGAAAGCTGTTTTTCTTTGTCGGTTCGCAAAATGCACAAGGTATCCCGTATAATCGCGGCATCATTTGCCTGCAAATCCGACAAGGCAAATGCTGCATCGGGGCATAGCCGGATGTCACATTGGAAATT
The DNA here is from genome assembly GCA_964609255.1 of uncultured Rhodobacterales bacterium. Classification (GTDB taxonomy): domain Bacteria; phylum Pseudomonadota; class Alphaproteobacteria; order Rhodobacterales; family Rhodobacteraceae; genus UBA3077. The sequence goes on along the minus strand of CAZSSS010000007.1, from coordinate 12,048 downwards.
TTCTTGTGCAAAATCAAAGGAATGTCGATCCCTGACCAGCAGGGTGAAATCCTTGTGATGGTCAATCACCTCGGCGGATTTGGCAACTGCTTTTTTATCGGAAAAATGGATGGATTGCGGTAATTGAACAATTTTGTAATCCGGGTATTTTTGCAATATCCGATTGCGAAACGCCTGATGCGCAGGCCAGATATCACCAAAATTCCCGCCGCCATGCAAGAAAATGACACCTTGGGTCATAAATTTGGCAATATCGTCAGCGGCGCTTTTTTTCGTGCAGACATACCGCGGTGGCTTTGCATAGATCTTGTCCAAAAGCGCAAGCTCGCCCAGATAAATCGCGCTATCGCCAACATTTGAATGCGCCGGAAAATCCAACAAGGCATAATCTTGGTTTGCATCGCACAGATCACCAATAACCTCAGCCAATTTGTTGGCAAGCATAATAGAGTTACATTCTTGTTTCACCGTTTTCTCGCTCGCTTACTTACTGAAATGAAGAATATTAATTTCTGACTGTCTGGATATTAATTGCGCTGCCAGAAACGGCACTCGGTTTACTTCATAATATGCGCGTGAAACCTTTTGTCGAAAATTTCCGGAATTGGCAACCGTTTCGCGTTGGATACTTGTTTGAAATTGCGCTACATCCGGCTCAACAAATGCTGGGAATGTCTGAAAAATCCGCGATGAACGATTGAATTTTGAGACGTTGGGATTGAACAGTAAATGATCAATCGGAACATTTACGCGCTTGACCTGACAGCACAAAAATTCAGCAGCCGCGCGGGTGATCATGTATCCGGCAGTGCCATAATGCGGGCCAAGCAATGGTTTGGCGACAAATCCATTTTTTGCAATGTTGTTTTTCTTCGCAACCACAAGCTTTTTATATGTTCTTTTGGAATCCTGACGGTTAAAATTCAATATATCGACCTGCCCGGCACAGTCCGCTGCCATAGCGATAAACTTGGCGAAATCATTGGAAATTCGAACATCATCCTCCAGAATAAACGCCGTGTTGGCATCCGTTTCCAGAAACCGTTTCCATATTTTGAAATGCCCGACCGTGCAGGCCCGCGCCCCCGCACCCATTCTGGGAATTGGGCCGGTTTTCTCGGTGAATTCCCCCAAAATTTCTTCCCGCGCATCGCGGGCATCGATTGCGGTAAGCCTTTCAAACAGCAAACTTTGTTTCGCAAGCTGCTTTTGAATGTTCTTTAACCGGTTTTTGTGCCGGTTAAGATTCAATACGTAAATTTTCGGCTTTTCGTTCATTTTTTCGCTCTAATTGGCATTATTGCCCCCGTCTGTCAGCACCAAATCAGGCACCGACATGTCCAAATCCTCTATGCCCAGCGGGTTTATGGGGCGCGCTAGCATATACCTTTTTATCCAGTATAGCCGCGTTTCGGCGCGGGTAATGGCAACATAAGTCAAACGTTTCCACAGCGGAATACCCGCCTCCATCCTTCCGGCCCGCGATGCCGCATAAATATCGGGCGCAAATACCTGAACTTCGCCCCATTGTGACCCTTGCGCTTTGTGAATGGTCACCGCTGCGCCATGCAAAAAAACCGCGCCCATGCTGGCAGCGGTTACAATTTCCGGCTCCTCTTTATCGGGTATTTCGATTTGAATAATAGACGCGGCATTCACCTGAGGATCGCTTGCGCCAGTCACATAAAGCCGGCTGAACCCCGGTTTTTTGCCCGGCCCAAGGTAAATGCATTGCGCGCCTTTAATCAGCCCGCGCGCCTCCAGATCAATGCGCTTTTTGCGGTGTTTCAGCGGCAATTCAATGCCATCGCAAATCAGTGGTTCGCCGGTTAGCAGTGCGGTTTGAGGCGCGTCATAAGCCTTGCGAAAAGCATTAATCAGCCGAATACGTGTTGCATTCCGCCACACCAAAACCGGCGCACGCGCCATTTTTTCTGCATCAACCCGAGACGCCACAACCACGCGGTCATCCTTGGCCGCAGCCGCGTCAATCATGCGTTCAAAATCATTAAACCCCAGCGCAGGGTCGCCCAGCGCATGGGCCAGATCAAGGATCGGATTATCCGCCGCTTGGCGATGAACCCGATGCAACACAAGTTTGCGTTTTTCCGGCAATTTATCAAAGGTCATCGAACCGGATTGCCCCACCGGGGCCAATTGCGCGGGGTCACCAAACAACACCAATGTCTGGAAAATCTCTTTGAGGTCCTCCAGTTGCTTATCATCAATCATTGAACTTTCGTCGATAAACCCGATATCCATCGGGTCTTCGCGCCGCTTCCAGCCAATAATAAAATCTGACCCCCGCAAACCCGCCGTGGCCAGCGCCCCGGGGATGGATTTATGGGTTTTGAAAAATGCTTTGGCGCGGTCCAGCGCTGCATCGGTCAGCCCCTCGACCGTTGGGCGTTCTGCGTTGCCCGACAGCCACTCAGCGATCTGCTCATATTCCGGATCATAGAGCGGTGTATATATTATCCGGTGTATGGTTGTGGCTGGCACACCAAAATTGCGCAACACGCTTGCGGCTTTGTTGGTGGGGGCCAACACCGCCAGCGTGCGCTTGTCTTTGCGCGCGCGCGATTCATATTCGGCTGAGATACTCTCAACCCCCAATGCCTCAATCGCTTGCACCAGCTTGGCCAAAAGCATGGTTTTGCCAGAGCCAGCTTTGCCCAGCACCGCCAATACCTGCGTCTTGCCAGCCACAGCGCTTGTCAGCAGCTCGTTCTCCAGATCAACACCGGCTGATTTCAGCACTTCTGTGATGACGTCGTAAGCCTCCGCCTGATCGTCGGACAATATCATAGCTGCTCCGCAAATTGCTTTGCAAAGTCTTAAACCAACCCCTTGTCAGTTGCCAGCGTTAGGCAACCATCGCATTTTGACCAAGCGTCACAGGGAAACTGGCGTCAAACCACTGTTCAGCAGATGCGCGTGTGACATTTGATTTCCGCGAAATGGTGTCCATGGCTTCCTCGGACACTGTCCATAGCCCAACGCTAATGGAATCTTTACCCGCGCCGCTTGTGCCAAGCACTTCCGGGCACCAACCAAGACGTTTGTAAATGGTCACCATGCGCGTATCAAACACACCCACCCAGTTTTCAACACCAAACCGATGGCTCATCTCCAGACCAGCCAGCATCAAAGCCGCCCCGGCAATCGCACTGGTTTTTGTGTCGGCATTTGGCGACAGGCAAAACCGCGTGCATTCCCAAATAAGCGGGCTGGTCAGATTAACGCCGTTGGTAAGGTTGCCAAAATGGTCATTAACCATGGTTTCAGCGGTGGTCGGCAACAACCGCATGGAGCCGCCATGCATGCCGTTTTCCAGCTCATAAATCATATATAGCGGGTTTTTGGCGTCGTATTCATCCATCTCATGACCATTTTGGTCAACGCTCACATCCCAACCAAGGCGCTCTTTAAACTGCCATGCCCGGTCTTTATACATTGTGTCTTTTAGCACTGGAAATGCGTCCAGCGCGTCAGCGTATACAAACTTAATCATTCTTTTTCTCCGGTTAAGAAGCATCAACATGATGCGGCAAACTCGTTAATGACAATAATTGATCACCCGACATGCCCTTCCAAGATTAAAGAAGTATTAAGCCTTTTGTATACGCAAGGCTTACCGCGTGGATGGCATTGAGCGCACCAAGTTTATGGCGCGCCGAGTCGATATAGACCCGCAAGGTATGTTCAGATATTTGCAGCTTTTCAGCAATTATTGCGCGGCTCATCCCATGAGCCAGATATTTCAACGTATCTGCCTCACGCGGGGAAAGCGGCGTATGCGCGCGGTTTCCGTCGGGCAGCATTATTTTGACAACCTTATTATGAATAAAGTGTGAAATCAGCAGCATATCTTTCAGGAATTCTTTATGAAATGTCTCCCACTGGTTATCGGTGCACCTGTCATTGATGGTAAAAAGCGCAAATTGGCCGTTTGGTCCCCGAATAGGGATCGAAAAACCCTGATTGCCAATGCCTGCTTCGGTGGCTTCGCCCAAGAATTCCCGGCTGCCTTTACCCGACCAGTCAAGGCGTTTCCAATCCATTGGGTGGAAATGTTGCAATGCGCCGCGCACAACCGGGTCAACCTGAACGTATTTTTGATCTTGGTAATGGTCCATCCACTCCGGCGTATAAGTCAGCGCGGCATAAGGTGCGCCATCAAGGTTAACTGCGTGATAGACAGCATTCGTGACGCCATATGAATCCCGAAGAGCCGTTACCAGCTTCTGAATATCATTTGGTGTTTGGCTCGCTTCCAGATTTTCCAGGAACTCTTCCAGCTTTGTCACAGTTTCCATCCAAAACAAGTTCGCGTTGCGAGACTCGCCTCAGCTCTGTCGCTGCCAGTATAATTGCATCGTCCAAATGTTCAGACAGCGCCATCATCTTACTATTCAAAGCAAAAGCACGGATATCCGCCAGTACATCGATTATCCAGTCTTTGTCCATCCTATCAGCCATTGTTACAATTTCAAGAGTGCCGCCGTGTTTAGACTAATATTAACGATGCATTAACGTAAGAATACTCCCCAATAATGGGGAGGGCGTGGCTTATAACCTGTTGAAATCATTGATTGACGCGAATGGCTTTCCTGCGACTCGCCTCAATTAACCATAATTTGTCTGATTCGCGACATATGTAATTGACGAGTCTGTTACTGTTACTATCCCGCCTCTCGTGCATCTTCCAATGTCCGTAACCCGGTTGTTGGCGCATTTACCAAAACCGCCATGTTGCCGGGTTTATGTTCATTGCGCAGCATTTTGACATGCGCATCGGGGATTTGCCCCCAGGGGAATACCTCGGACATACAGGGGTCAATGCGGCGTTCCAGCATCAGTTGGTTCGCCTGTGACGCCTGCTTTAGGTTGGCAAAATGGCTGCCTTGCACCCGTTTTTGATGCATCCACAAATACCGCGCATCCATGGTCAGGTTATACCCTGTTGTGCCCGCACAAATCACCACCATGCCGCCGCGTTTGACCACAAACACCGATACCGGAAAGGTCGCCTGCCCGGGATGCTCAAACACAATATCAACATTATTGCCTTTGCCGGTGATGTCCCAAATGGCCTTGCCAAATTTGCGCGTGTTGGCAAACCAGGTTTTGTATTCATCTGTGTTCACTGTGGGCATCTCGCCCCAGCATTCAAAATCTTTGCGGTTAATCACACCTTTGGCACCAAGGCTCATCACAAAATCGCGTTTGCTTTCGTCCGAAATCACGCCAATAGCATTGGCGCCCGCTGTGTTAATAAGCTGAATAGCAAAAGAACCCAGCCCCCCCGAGGCCCCCCAAACCAACACATTTTGCCCCGGCCGCAACACATGCGGGCGGTGGCCAAACAACATCCGGTATGCGGTCGCCAGCGTTAATGTATAACACGCGCTTTCTTCCCATGTCAGATGGGTTGGGCGGCGCATAAGCTGTTGCGCCTGAACGCGGGTAAATTGCGCAAACGCGCCATCGGGCGTTTCATAACCCCAAATCCGCTGGCTGGGCGAAAACATCGGGTCACCGCCGTTGCATTCCTCGTCATCGCCATCATCTTGGTTGCAATGCACGACAACCTCGTCGCCGACTTTCCAGCGCTTGACCTTATCACCGACCGCCCAAATGATCCCCGAAGCATCCGACCCAGCGATGTGGTAATCTTGTTTGTGAATATCAAAGGGCGAAACGGGCGTGCCAAGCCCCGCCCAGACACCATTATAATTCACCCCCGCCGCCATCACATAAATCAGCACCTCGTTGCTGTCCAAACTTGGCGTCTCCACCACCTCGCATTGAAAGCTTTTGTCAGGCTCCCCGTGGCGTTCGCGCCGTATTGCCCAAGCATACATTTTGGCCGGCACATGCCCCAAAGGGGGGATATCGCCGATTTCATAGAGGTCTTTT
>CAZSSS010000007.1:0-6116 GCA_964609255.1 uncultured Rhodobacterales bacterium | reverse complement strand
GGTCATGGTCACATCCTCGATATTTGGCCGCGCAACAATATTGCGTAAATCGCTTTGTTTGGGTAATGACATTATCCGCGCAACCTCGCAAGCATTTTTTGTGCGTTGCAGCAAGAAAGGCTATGCGGCGGGGGTATGGGGCAGATGCGCAATTGATTTTGCATAATATTCCAGCAGATGCCTGTTTTCGAGGTTGGTATGCAGCACCCCGTCTTTTTCCTCCAGAATATGGCGAATCGTCAGCATACGAATGCCGACATCCACGGCGTAATCCTCATCGCCACGCGGGATATGGTTATGCACGTTACAGGCAGCATAATCTTGCCAAAGCTGATGCGCTGCGGCTTTGATGGCGATGCGTTTCATGGGTTGGCCACCGGCCCCCAGGATCACCTTGGAAATCAACGCCACTGGCAACACCGGAACAACATTGCCAATCGCCTGCATCAGTTCCGCCCCCAACCCAGCGATTTGTTGTTCTTGGCTTTGCCCCGCGCGGTGCTTCACAAATTCGCGCAGTGAAACCGGCTTGCCAAAGCTGACCACAGCATAGCCAAACCGGTGATATTTGCCACGGATACGCAGCCAGATATGATGGAAAAAGAACTTGAAAAATGATCCGGGCGCAAAACGAAACGCCTTTTTGCCTGATTGATCCTTGGCGGCCAGCAGCACGCGATCCTCCAACACACGGTCATAATTCAGCCCCACAGGCACAAAAACCACGTCTTTTTTGCTGTCAGGCGAAATGCCACTAACAATATAGCTCAACAAACCCAGCTTGGCCTCGCCAAGACCCCCGTCGCGGCTCAACCCGCCTTCTGGAAAAATCGCTTGGGTCACGCCGCCCTCGGTTGCCATTTGCACATAGCGCGCCAAAACCCTGCGATACAAAGGGTTCAGCGATTTTCGACGAATGAAATAAGCCCCCATAGAGCGGATAAACCCCTGAAGCGGCCAGATCCGCGCCCACTCCCCGACCGCATATGACAGCGCTGAGCGCGCCGAGGCCAGATAGGTCACCAACACATAATCCATGTTCGATCTGTGATTCATCACAAAAACCACGGTCGCGTCAGGGTCCACGCTGTCCATCGCGGCTTCGTCCAGATACCCCAGCCGAACCCGGTATAAAGATTGCGAAACCCACCGGGACACCTTTGCAGCAAAACCAAAATAGGCAAATGCCGAAAAATGCGGCACAATCTCGCGGGCATAGCGCGCGGCTTTTTGCGCGACAATTTCCGCTGGCTCCCCTGATTCTTTTGCATGGGCAATGATGGCTTCGGCCACCTCGGGGTCATGGGTCAGCCGGTCAATCAGCACCCGCCGATCGGTTAATTTAAATGGCTGGATTTGCAGTTGCAGCCGGTTATTCAGCTTTTTCACCGCCCGGTTAAAACGGTTTCGGAAAAACCAGCGCACCGAGGGGAATAACAACCGCTCCAACGCCGCAATAGCCGCAAAAAAACCACCGATCACCAGAACCCAAACAGGAATTTCCACAGTATTCAACATTTTCACAGCTTATAGCAGTCAGATTTTGGGTCCATCCCTATTTACCTCATATAATTTCGTGACCTTGGCAAGTTGCGCAACTTTATTGCTTGATAATTTTACGTTGCAGTGCAATATAATCGCAAATTCTTGGGGGATCGCATGACTAAAGACAGACCATGGCTTTTTCGCACCTATGCGGGGCATTCAACGGCCGCCGCTTCGAACGCGCTTTACCGCTCCAACTTGGCCAAGGGCCAAACCGGCCTGAGCGTTGCATTCGATCTGCCCACCCAAACCGGATATGACAGCGACCATATTCTGGCGCGCGGCGAGGTGGGCAAGGTCGGCGTTCCGATCAGCCATTTGGGCGATATGCGGCAACTGTTTGACGATATTCCGCTTGCGAAAATGAACACATCCATGACCATAAACGCCACCGCGCCGTGGCTTTTGGCGCTGTATATCTCGGTCGCTGAGGAACAAGGCACAGAAATTTCCAGCCTGCGCGGCACTGTCCAAAACGACATTATCAAAGAATATCTATCGCGCGGCACCTATATTTTCCCGCCAGAGCCAAGCCTGAAAATGATCGGCGATGTGGCGCAATATTGCCTCGAACACCTGCCCAAATGGAACCCGATGAATGTGTGTTCATACCATCTGCAAGAAGCCGGCGCGACACCTGAACAGGAGCTCGCATTCGCGTTGGCCACCGCCACGGCCGTGCTGGACCAAGCCCGTGAACAGGTCTCGGTCGATGATTTCCCGCAGGTGGTGGCGCGGGTGTCATTTTTCGTAAATGCCGGTATCCGTTTTGTGACCGAAATGTGCAAAATGCGCGCCTTTGTCGACCTCTGGGATGAAATTTGCCTAGATCGTTATGGCGTGCAAGACCCCAAATTGCGGCGCTTTCGTTACGGGGTTCAGGTTAATTCACTGGGCCTGACCGAACAACAACCGGAAAACAATGTTTACCGGATTTTGATCGAAATGTTGGCGGTAACCCTGTCCAAAAACGCCCGCGCCCGCGCGGTGCAATTGCCCGCCTGGAACGAGGCCCTCGGCCTGCCCCGCCCGTGGGACCAGCAATGGTCCCTGCGGATGCAGCAGATCATGGCCTTTGAAACCGACCTGCTGGAATATGACGATTTGTTTGATGGCAACCCGGCGGTGGAACGCAAGGTCGAGGCGCTAAAAAAAGGCGCGCGGGCGGAACTGGCGCAAATCGATGCCATGGGCGGCGCGGTTGCGGCGATTGATTATATGAAATCAGCGCTGGTTGAAAGCAATTCCAAACGGTTGGCGAATATCGAAAACGGCAACACAATTGTTGTTGGCGTCAATAAATTCGAACAAGGCGAAAACAGCCCCCTCACCGCAGGTGATGCGGGCATCATGACCGTTGATCCTGCGGTGGAAGCCGCCCAAATCACCGCGCTTAACGCTTGGCGCCAAGCGCGCGACAGTGCGGCTGTTCAGGCCGCGCTAAGCGCGCTTGGTTCGGCCGCGAAAGCGGGCGAAAACATTATGCCCGCGTCAATTACCGCCGCAAAAGAAGGCGTAACAACCGGCGAATGGGCCGCAACGATGCGGGCGGTGTTTGGCGAATTTCGCGCGCCAACCGGTGTATCAAACGCAATATCAAACACCGCCGAGGGGCTTGATGATCTGCGAAACGCGGTTAGCAATTATGCCGAAAAAACCGGAAAACAGCTAACCTTTCTGATGGGCAAACCCGGCCTTGATGGCCACTCGAACGGTGCCGAGCAAATCGCGGTGCGGGCGCGCGATTGCGGTATGCGGGTGATCTATGAGGGCATCCGCATGACCCCGAAATCCATTCTTGAGGCCGCCGAGATCGAACAAGCTGACGTTATTGGTCTGTCAATTCTGTCGGGCAGCCACCTGCCATTGCTCCGCCAGTTTATGGACCTGAAAGCCAAGGCAAACCTGAAAACACCAGTCATTGTTGGCGGCATTATTCCTGAGACAGACGCCAGTATTTTGCTAAAGAACGGCGTCGCTGCGGTTTATACACCCAAAGATTTTGACCTGAATAATATCATGGCCGACATCATCCGGCTGGCGGGCGTTTAAGGCGCGGCGTGCTGTAACGTGCTTGCAAAAATTCGGCATCCGACCAAGTTTTTAACAGCTTTTCATCATATCCAAGCCCGAGCGCCAGCGCCCAAACCTTTTCCAGCAATTTTTCATTGGTTAAGGAAACCTGTCGCCGTGCGCGCACATTATATTTGTCATATGCCGGAATATTCTTGAATTTATCCGGGGCAAACCCGCATGTTTTCCATAATTTTTGCACGCCTTTATTATCGTTGCTAAAAAGCTCCTCAAACCTGAAAAGCCCTTGAAATGCTGCGGAAATATGTTGCGTTTTTAAAAAACTATGCACCTCAAGCCAATGATATAACCCGCGCTCAAAATATGAGAACTCAGCGTAATCCGCTTGAAATTCCGGGAAGGCAACATTTGGCTGGAATGGCCGGATAATACAGTCAACATTCAGCCTGTCCTCGCCATCCCCAAGCAAACCATGGGTCGACATCGATGCCGCTGTGGCAAAGGGATTGCGCAAAAGGTGAATGAACTGAAAATCCGCTCCGTAACGGTTTTCAAAATAGGGGCCCCACGCATATGTCAGCCAGCCGGTGTCGATAAACCTTTGGCCAGCAGCAAGCTGTTGGTCAATCCGGGTGAATTCATCACGCAGCTGATGGGTTTCGCTGATCACTTTGTCATAATCACCGCCACGAAATACCGTTGCAGGTCTGTAATTCGGCCCCGCACCTTCGTGCACAACCAGCGTATTATCATCCCCCTGCGCAAGCAGTTTTGCCAAAAACTGGGTGCCGCACCGGCCGGTCGACATAATGAGAATGACTTTCGCCATATTACATTTTGCGCTCAACCATCATTTTTTTCAGCTCGGCAATTGCTTTGGCAGGGTTCAGGCCTTTGGGGCAAGAACGGGTGCAATTCATGATGGTATGACAGCGATATAATTTGAACGGATCTTCCAGATCGTCCAGCCGTTCGCCCGCGGCCTCATCACGCGAATCGATGATCCAGCGATAGGCATGCAGCAAGGCCGCTGGCCCAAGATAACGATCCCCATTCCACCAATAACTGGGGCAACTGGTGTAGCATGACGCGCACATCACGCATTCATAAAGCCCGTCAAGCTTTTTGCGATCTTCGATTGATTGCTTCCATTCCTTGGCGGGCCGGTTGGTTTTGGTTTCCAGCCACGGCATGATGCTGGCATGTTGCGCGTAAAAATGGGTCAGATCAGGGATCAGATCCTTGACCACCGGCATATGGGGCAGCGGATAAAGCTTGACGTCGCCCGAAACATCCCCCCAGCCATAAAGGCAGGCCAATGTGTTGATGCCGTCAATATTCATCGCACAAGACCCGCAAATACCTTCGCGGCAGGAACGCCGGAAAGTCAGGGTTGGGTCGATCTCGGTTTTGATCTTGATCAACGCATCCAAAACCATCGGGCCGCAGCCATCCATATCAACATAATAGGTGTCAACGCGCGGGTTTTCCCCCGCATCAGGATCATAGCGATAGATTTTAAAAGCCCGCACATTTGTTGCGCCATCCGGTTTGGGCCAGATTTTGCCAACTTTCATACGGGAATTTTTTGGAAGCGAGAGTTCAACCATTGTTTAATGTGCCCCTAGGCTCGACACGACGGTGCCGCCATTTTCAAGATACGAAACCGCGTTCAGCTTTTCAGCGTCGCTCAGACCCGCCCAGATAATTTGATCATCCGGCGACAAAGACTTGCCGCTTGGCAAGAACCCGACGGACCCTGTGCTGGTGGTTTCCAAACACCCCGCCAAAGCCAATGCCATTCCTAAAATTGCTAGTTTTTTCATTTTTTATCCCTCTACTATTTGGCCGTTTGCGGCCAGTTCGTTCATGCAGGCTTCAAAGGTTTGTGCCTGTGGTCGTGGCGTGAGATTAATACGCAACCCCGCGCCAAACGATGTTCCGGTTTGGGAATTAACACCGATTGTGGTGTTCCCCGATACAACCCGCGCTGCCTCAACCGCCTGTGCTTGACACATGGCCACGGCATCAGCCCGTGTCATGGTTTGCAAGGTTGGCGTGCAAGCAGAAATTGCCGTCATAATGCTTAAAATAAAAATGTGTTTCAATTGTCTTCCCTCCATATGGCATTAAAGAATTGCTATTCTATAAGTTATTGATCGTGATCAGCTTCTTGGGCTGCCTACACAGGTATCAATTTGTGCTTGCTGTGCCGGAGATACTACGGTCCCGGCGCTCCATTCATAATTCATTATGTTCGCAGCCCCCGCCGGACGGGAAAATGCGATGTCACCTTTTACACCAGCTCCGATCGCGCAATTTATAATTGCAAAATCGTTATTGCCGCCTTGGGCGGACGTCGACGCATCTGAGCAAGCCGCAAGGCCTAAAACCGCCAATACTAAAATTTTATCAATCATTTGTTTCTCCTCAATACACCCGTTTTTTGGGTGCCAAACGCTTCATCTCAATCCCACCCTCGGATTCGGGGGTGAGCGGTTTCAAGTGGACATCACGATACGACAGTTTAACCGATC
>CAZSSS010000006.1:0-17721 GCA_964609255.1 uncultured Rhodobacterales bacterium | reverse complement strand
CCTTTTTCGGCGGTGAACATTTCGTCTTTGAGCGGGTCATAGACCACAGCCGAAACAATCTCGCCTTTTTGTTCCAGCGCGATCGAGATCGCCCAATGGGGTAACCCGTGCAAATAATTTGTTGTGCCGTCAAGGGGGTCAACGATCCAGCGGCGCGTCGGGTCTGCACCTTTGGTTTCGGGAAACTCCTCACCCAGAAAACCGTAATTCGGGCGTGTTTCTGTCAGAATCTCGCGAATGGTTTCTTCGGCCATTTTATCAGCGCGCGATACAAAGTCACCCGGACCTTTGGATGAAACCTGTAAATGCTCCACTTCGTTAAAATCGCGGATCAGTTTGCGGCTGGCCTTGCGGGCAGCGGAAATCATCAGGTTTAAATTGGCGGAAGCTTGGGGCATCTGTGCAGACCTTTAGTGAGAGTTGTCGATCCTATAGGTGTTTTAAGCACAAAGGCCAAGAGCGTTTGAATTTCTTATTCAGCTAAATCAGACAGCAGTTTTCGGGAAAATAATATCGCAGGATTATGGGAAACAGCAAAGCAATTGCATAATTGCCGCTGAAATTATCAGAGCTGGAAAAAAACCAACATATATCCGCCCAGAAAAGCGGTTTTTGTCAGCACTAACAGGTTTGGCGGGCGGTTATATGATGTTATGCAACGCGATGACATTATGCCCGTTCGGCATATTCCATGGTTTCGGTATTCACCACAATCTTTTCGTCCTGCCCGACAAATGGAGGGATCATCACCCGCACGCCGTTATCCAGCACCGCAGGTTTAAACGAATTGGCGGCGGTTTGGCCTTTGACAGCGGGTTCGGTTTCAACCACGGTGCAGGTAACTTTTTGGGGCAGCGCGGCGCTCAGCGCTTCTTCGTTGTGGAATTCGATCTGGATGGTCATGCCATCTTGCAAAAACGGGCGGCGCTCGCCCAAGATGTCGGCAGGTAATTCGATTTGCTCATAGGTTTCGGTGTCCATAAACACCAGCATGCCGTCATTTTCATACAAAAACTGTTGCGATTTCTGGTCAAGCCGCACTTTCTCAACCTTGTCGTTGGAACGAAACCGCTCGTTCAACTTTGACCCGCTGCGCAGGTTTTTCATTTCCACCTGTGCAAAAGCCCCACCTTTACCCGGTTTTACATGGCTGACCTTGACCGCAATCCATAGGCCCTTGTCATGTTCCAAAATATTACCGGGTTTGATTTCGTTTCCGTTGATTTTAGGCATGTTTAATCCGATTTCGCTAGGTTTCGCGGCTTCTATATCGGTTGCGCCGCAAACCTGCAAGAAATGTCGGATATTTTGGAATTTGCACCCCTTTTGGGGATTGCAAACCGTTGCAATTCGCCGTCAAATCAATGCTATGTTTTATTCTGCTTTCGAAATTCTCAAACAAGGTCTAACCGGCAACAAAGGCTGGAAACCCGTTTGGCGTGATCCCGCGCCCAAAACGCAATATGATGTGATCATCATTGGTGGCGGCGGGCATGGTTTAGCAACTGCGCATTATCTGGCGAAAACATACGGCATCACAAATGTTGCAGTGTTGGAGCGCGGCTATCTGGGCGGCGGTAATATTGGCCGCAACACAACCATTGTGCGCAATGATTACGGCCAGCCGGGGAATTCGGAGTTTTATTCGCACTCGATGAAGCTGTGGGAGGGCCTGTCCCAAGACCTCAATTACAATGTCATGCATTCGCAACGCGGCATGTTGCAGCTTTGTCATAACGACGAACAGGTGGCCAGCTATCGCAAACGCGCCAATATGATTAATGCGCGCGGTGACGAAGCCCAGATTATTGATCGCGAAGAAATTCGCAGACGCGCACCTTATATTGACCTTGATAACGCCCGTTTTCCGGTGCGCGGCGGCTTGTGGCAAAAACGCGGCGGCACGGCGCGTCATGATGCGGTGGCGTGGGGGTATGCGCGCTCGGCTGACGGGTTTGGCGTTGATCTGATACAAAATTGTGCTGTCACCGGCTTTGATATTTCAGAGGGCCGCGTAACGGGTGTGCAAACCACACGCGGTGCGATCAAAGCGCGCAAAATCGGCATGGCCGTGGCCGGACGTTCAAGCGAGGTTGGCGCCATGGCGGGGCTACGATTACCGATTGAGAGCCATGTTTTACAGGCTTTTGTCACCGAGGGGCTAAAGCCGTTTATTGATTACACCATCAGTTTTGGCATGGGGCATTTTTATATCAACCAGTCCGACAAGGGCGGTTTGGTGTTTGGCGGTGATCTCGATATGTATAATTCATACGCCCAGCGGGGGAACTTACCGCGCGTGGAACAAGTGGCTGAGGCAGGCATGGCGATGATCCCCGCCATTGGCAAAGCGCGGCAATTGCGCAGTTGGGGCGGGATTATGGATATGAGCATGGACGGGTCGCCTTTTATCGACAAAACCCATATTGATGGTTTGTTTTTCAACGGTGGCTGGTGTTACGGCGGCTTTAAGGCGGCCCCTGCCTCGGGCGCGGCGTTTGCGCATCTTATCGCCACGGGGCGGCATGCGCAATTTGCGGCCAAATTCCGTCTGGACCGTTATCGCACCGGACATCTTATTGACGAGGGCGGCGTTGGTGCCTCGCCCAAATTGCATTGAGGCTGTCATGATAATTTCCTGCCCCCATTGTGGCCCACGTGATTTACGCGAATATACCTATCTTGGATCAGCCAAATTGCTGGACCGACCCGACGGCGATGCAGGGGCTGAGGCATTTTATGATTATGTCTATATTCGTGAAAATCCAACCGGCGAAAATGCGGAATTGTGGCAGCATTCCAGCGGCTGTTCGGCATGGCTGAACGTGCTGCGCAATGTTTCCACCCATGAAATATTATCGGTCAAACTGGCCCATGAGGCCGCATCATGAGCCGCATTGCCAACGCTGGTCTGGTTGACCGCTCCACATCGGTGCCCTTCACGTTTGATGGCAAAACATATTGCGCCCATCCCGGCGACACGGTGGCGTCAGCGCTGTTGGCCAATGATGTGCGCCTGATGGGCCGCAGCTTTAAATATCATCGTCCGCGCGGGGTTTTTACCGCCGGGTCCGAGGAACCAAACGCCTTGCTTGAAATCGGCCACGGGGCCGCAAAATTGCCCAACACGCGGGCAACCATGCAGGAAATTTATGCGGGGCTGGAAACCCGCAGCCAAAACCGTTGGCCAAATTTGAATTTTGATGTGATGAGCATCACCGACCTGCTGTCGCCATTCCTAAGCGCTGGGTTTTATTACAAAACTTTCATGTGGCCGCGTAAATTTTGGCTTAAGATCTATGAACCGTTTATCCGCCGCGCTGCTGGTTTGGGCCGTCTTTCCGGTGCGCCTGATCCTGCGACATATGACAAAGCATGGCTGCATTGCGATATTCTGGTTATTGGCTCTGGTCCGGCGGGGTTGATGGCGGCGCTGGCTGCGGGCAGGGCTGGCGCGCGCGTTGTCTTGGCTGAGGAAGATTTTCTGGCGGGTGGCCGGCTGAACGCTGAGGCGGTGACAGTTGGAAAAATACCGGGCGCTGAATGGGCGGCGGATTGTGTTGCCAAATTGCGGGCCATGAAAAATGTAACAGTGATGACCCGCACCACAGTTACAGGCGCGTATGACGGCGGCATTTATGGCGCGTTGCAGCGGGTGTCTGACCATGTGGCGCAGGCAAATGGCGCGCCGCAACAGACCTTTTGGCGCATTGTCGCCAAACAATGCATTTTGGCGGCGGGGGCGCATGAACGCCCGATTGCATTTCCAAATAATGACCGCCCCGGAGTGATGCTTTGCAGTGCCGTGCGCACATATTTGCATCGTTTTGGCGTGTCCGCCGGTGCGCGTGTGGCGGTGTTTTCCAACAATAATGAGGGCATTCAAACCGCGCGTGACCTGATCGCGGCAGGGGTTGAGGTTGCGGCGTTGATTGACACGCGAAAAGACATCACACCCGATATTGATTGTCCGGTAATGACCGGCGCAACGGTGGTTGGCACCAAGGGGTATCTGGGCCTCAAATCCGTGTCTGTGCAGCGCGAAGACGGGAATATCACGCAAATTTCAGCCGATTGTCTGGCGGTTGGCGGCGGCTGGAACCCCTCGGTTCACCTTTCCAGCCATAGGGGCAAAAAACCTGTGTGGCGCGATGATATTTCAGCATTTGTTCCCGCTGAGGATGCCATTCCGAACATGCATTATGCGGGCGCAACAATGGGTGAATTTTCCACACAAGGCGCGCTGAAATCAGGCGTGGACGCGGCCAAAGCTGCGCTGGCGGGTTTGGACATTTTGGCCAAACGGGTAACCTTGCCAAAGGTTGCGGACGCGCCATTTGAAAACCCCGCGCCGCTGCATATTAAGGGCAAAGGCCGCGCTTGGCTTGATTTTCAAAACGACGTAACCGTTAAAGATATAGCACTGGCGCACCGGGAGAATTTCCGCTCGGTTGAACATATGAAACGTTATACCACGCTGGGCATGGCGACCGATCAGGGCAAAACATCCAATATGGGTGGGTTGGCGGTGATGGCTGAATTAACAGGGCAAAGCATCCCTGAAACCGGCACAACCATGTTTCGCCCGCCATTTTCGCCGGTGCAAATGGGGGCCTTGGCGGGGCGCCATGTCGGGGGGGATTTCCTGCCCAAACGGCGGCTGACCTCGGATGCGTTTTCGCGCAAAAACAATGCGGACTGGGTGGAGGCGGGGCTGTGGCTGCGGCCCTCATTATTTAGGCGGGACGGCGAAACCCGTTGGCGGCAGGCTTGTGATCGTGAGGTCAATATGGTGCGTAATGCAGTGGGCATTTGTGATGTCAGCAGCTTGGGCAAAATCGATGTGCAGGGGCCAGATGCGGCGGCGTTTCTGGACCGGCTTTATGTGAACCGGATATCCACATTGAAGGTTGGCAAGGTGCGCTATGGGCTGATGCTGCGCGAGGATGGTTTGGCCATGGATGACGGCACCGTGGCGCGGCTGGCAGATACGCAATATCTGGTGACAACCACCACTGGCGCGGCGGGGCAGGTGATGGCGCATATGGAATTTTGCAGCCAGTGCCTGTGGCCCGAACTGGATGTGCATATTGTCTCGGTGACGGAACAATGGGCGCAATTTGCTGTGGCGGGACCAATGGCGCGAGAATTGCTGAACGGGGTGCTGCACGCGCCGATAAATAATGACAGCTTTCCCTATATGGGGTGCGGCGCGGTGCGTATTGGCGGCGTTGAGGCCCGGCTGTTCCGGATTTCTTTTTCGGGCGAACATGCCTATGAAATTGCGGTTCCGGCGGGGTATGGCGCGGCGCTGATGGATGTTTTGGTTGACCGTGCCGAGGCGCTGGATGGCGGGGTTTACGGGTTAGAGGCGTTAAATGTTTTGCGCATCGAAAAGGGTTTTCTGACCCATTCTGAAATTGACGGACGCATGACGGCGGATGATTTGGGGCTGGGGCGCATGGTGGCGGCCAAAGACTGCATTGGCCGCGAAATGACGGAGCGCGACGGGCTGGTGCGCGAGCGGCAACAACTGGTGGGGCTAAAGCCGGTGGGCACGGTCAAACAAATTGTGCAGGGCGCGGTGACGGTTGATCTGGGCGCGGATGTTGTGGCGGATAATTTGCTGGGGCATGTAAGTTCCGCGTGTTTTTCACCGACATTGGCGCATTGTATCGCGCTGGGATTTGTTACCGACGGGCGGGCGCGACTGGGGGAACATGTGCGGGCTGTTGATTTGACACAAGGGATTGATACGCTGTGCGAGATCGTCTCGCCGGTGTTTTTTGACCCGGACGGGGGGCGGTTGCGTGGCTGATTTTGCATTGGAAAAGAGCGCGCCGTTTGACGGCTGTGATTTGCCGCAATCTTTGGGTGCGGCGCGCTTGGCGGCGGTTGCGATGGGCGGGATCATCGCGGTTATGCCCCTTAAAGGGCAGTCTATGGCGGTTGCTGGTGCCATGAAATCGGCATTCGGCGTAACATTACCAAAAGTTGGAGAAATTGCTCGTGCGTCTGGGGTTGAATTGCTCTGGTTTGCCCAAGGGCAATGGCTGGTTATTAATGCGGATCTGCAAAAACTGACCGCGATGCAGAATTTGGCGGCGATTTCGGATCAAAGCGATGGCTGGGCGATGCTGCATCTTGATGGCGCGGATGCAAAAGCGGTGCTGGCGCGGCTTTGCCCACTGGATTTTGATGCTGTGCGCGTGGGCTGTGTGGCGCGCACCGAATTTGCCCATATTCCTGCGATGATTATCCCGCGTGAGGATGGTTACTGGATTGGGTTGCCACGTTCCTTTGCCACCACAGCTTATGAAAATATCATCGATACGATGAAATCTGTAGCAGCCCAAGCCTTGCTTTAGCGAGTGCCCGGCACCATCAATCCGGCTGCTTTGGCATCGATAAGCGTGTTATCGAGCGCCTTGACCGCCAGTTCCATCAGTCGATCAATTTCGGATTTTGAAATCACAAGGGGCGGTGAGATGATCATTTTATCACCAACATGCCGCATGATCAGGCCGCTGCTAAAACAATGGTCGCGGCATATCAGGCCAACAGCGCCAGCGTCTTTGAATGGCGCGCGGGCGGCTTTGTCCGGGCATAGTTCGATCGCCGCCATCAACCCGCATTGGCGTGCTTCGCCAACCAATGGATGATCGGCAAGTTGTGACCATAGATTGGCCAAATAGGGCGCGGTTTCATCGCGCACTTGATCAACAATTTTTTCCTCGTCCAGAGTGCGCAGGTTTTCAAGGGCCACGGCGGCGGCAACCGGATGGCCGGAATAGGTGTATCCGTGGTTGAAATCGCCGGCTTTTTGTTCAAAAGCGGCGGCGACTTTTTCGGTCAGGACCGAACCACCGATGGGCTGATAACCCGAGGATAAGCCTTTGGCGATGGTCATGATATCAGGCCGGATGCCGAACGTTTCGCTGCCAAACCAATTGCCGGTGCGGCCAAACCCGCAGATGACTTCGTCAGCGATCAGCAGGATCTCGTTGGCGTCACAAATCCGCTGGATTTCGGGCCAATAGGTGCTGGGCGGGACAATAACCCCACCGGCGCCCTGCACGGGTTCGGCGATGAAGGCCGCGACGTTATCAATGCCGAGGCGTTCGATCTCAGCTTCCAGCGCGCGGGCGGCTTGCAGGCCGAATTCGTCGGGGGCCATATCGTCAGCCTCGGCATACCAATAGGGTTGATCGATATGGGTGATACCGGGAATGGGCAGGCCGCCCTGGCTGTGCATTGCGGCCATACCGCCAAGGCTGGCGGAACCCATTGCTGAGCCGTGATAACCATTTTTGCGGCTGATTATGGTGGTTTTTGTGGGCTTGCCCAAAGAGGCCCAATAATGCCGCACAAGGCGGATATTGGTGTCGTTGGCCTCGGAGCCGGAACAGGCGAAAAATGTGCGGTTCAAATCACCCGGGGTTAGCTGGGCAATACGCTCCGCAAGGGTGATGACTTGCGGGTGGGTGGTGCCGAAAAACGTGTTGTAATAGGGTAATTCGCGCATTTGGCGCGCGGCAACATCAGCCAGTTCATGGCGGCCATAGCCGATATTTACACACCACAAACCCGCCATGGCGTCCAGAATTTCAACGCCGTCACTGTCGGTTAGCATCACGCCATTGGCGCGGGTAATAACACGCGACCCTTTGGCATTAAGCGCTGCCATATCCGAAAACGGGTGCATGTGATGCGCCGCATCGATGGCTTGTAATTCAGCGGTTGGCGCGTGGTTGGTGATGTGATCCATGAGAATTGGGCCTTTTGGAAGTTTCCAGCCAAATTGCCGTAGAAATCAACCTAAATCAATCAAAATTGATGCCTTTGTCAAATGTCGACAAAATGTCCAGCAATTCCCTTTGGCGCACCGGTTTCGATAGGCTATCGTTGAACCCTGCGGCCTGAAACGCAGGTGTTTGGCTGATAAAAATATCTGCGGATAATGCGACAATGGGTGTCGGGTTTTGTTGCGAGATATGCTCCTCCTCCCGAATTTTGGCGGTTGAGTCTATGCCGTTCATTTCGGGCATCTGGATATCCATGAATATCATGTCATAACGGGTGTCAGCGGCGTGTTCAGCAGCGGCCAGTCCATCACGAACGCGGGTTATGTTGACGCCGGTTTCCTCCAGCATAACCTGAAAAACAAAAGCGTTGGAGTCGTTATCCTCAGCCAAAAGAACATTCAGATTTGCCGGCATTGCTTTGCGCATCGGGCGCAGAGTATGAAGATCGGATTTATGCGGTTCTACCAATAATTTTATCGTAAAAACAGTGCCTTGGCCCAAAGTTGACTCAACCGAAACTTCGCCCTCCATCAAGTCAACCAAATCGCGCACCACCGTCAGGCCAAGCCCTGTGCCACCACGCGCCGCAGATTCCAGAGGGTTGGCCGAGGAAAACGCATCAAAAATTTTGTTGCTGGCATCTGCTGACATGCCAATGCCAGTATCTTCAACTGATAATATCAGTTCAAGCGAATTTTTGGCGCAGGTTGTCAAGGTGGCGCGAACAACCACCGAGCCTTCATCGGTGTAACGCAAGGCGTTTGAGATCAAGTTGGACATGACTTGACCAAGCCGGAATTTATCAAAATTAATGCGTGGATCCGCGTCAAAATTGACCTCTAGCGTCAATTTAATATTGCGTGCCTTCGCGCGATTGGCATAACTGGCAACTTGTGAGGCCAGAAAATCGTTAAGATCAAAATCAACTTTGACCAGTTTGGCCTGCCCCGAGCTGGATTTGCTAATATCCAGAACCTGATTGGCAATGCTCAGCATAGAATCGCAAGCATCCATCAACACAGTCAGATAACGTTTTTGAACGGTGCCCAAATCAGTGCGAAGCAATGCATCCGCCATACCAAAAACCGCATTCATCGGCGAGCGGATTTCATGGCTTATTGTTGCCAGAAATTGATCTTTCTGTTTAAGCTGTTCTTTTAGTTCAGCAATAGCATTTGGTTTGGCCAAACCGAATCTCCTTGTTCTATTCCGGCAACCTGACGCAGAAAGTTTGACAAATTCTTGACGCGGCCAAAAATAGGTGATTCTGGTCAAAGTCGGAAGATTGAGTATTTGAAAAACAAAGAAGCGGCGAAAACGTTGGATATTTGTCGTTTCCGGCTAGATTTGGTGCAAGAATTTGAGTCTAGTGTAGGAAAACCTTGGGGGAGCCGGGCGCTCATGTCAAATAAAATAAGTTTCATGCTGGATGATGTGCAGGTTTCGGCTGCGCCGGGCGAAAGCATCTGGGCGGTGGCCAAACGCTGCGGCACCGATATTCCGCATCTTTGCCATTCGGATCAGCCCGGGTATCGCAGCGATGGCAATTGCCGCGCCTGCATGGTTGAAATTGATGGCGAAAGGGTGCTGGCGGCAAGCTGTGTGCGTGAACCCTTTGAAGGTATGGTTGTGAAATCGCAATCGGCGCGGGCACAATCCGCGCGTAAAATGGTGATGGAATTATTGGTTGCTGATCAGCCTGCAAAGGATGTGGCGCATGATAAGTCCTCACAATTTTGGGAAATAGCAGATGCAGTTGGCGTGGCGAACAGCCGGTTTCCCAAATGTGAATCCCTGCCGTTGCTGGATGCCAGCCATGTGGCGATGCGGGTTAATCTGGATGCTTGCATCCATTGTAATCTGTGCGTGCGGGCCTGCCGGGAAGTGCAGGTCAATGATGTTATTGGCATGTCGGGGCGTGGGCGTTTCGCTGAGATCACCTTTGATATTCGTGACCCGATGGGTGCATCGACATGTGTTGCTTGTGGTGAATGTGTGCAGGCGTGCCCGACCGGCGCGCTGATGCCTGCAACAAAAACCGGCAGTGCAGATTTTGACCGAGAGGTGCAGTCGGTTTGCCCTTATTGCGGGGTTGGCTGTCAGCTTTCATTCAAGATCAAAGACGATAAAATCGCCTGGGTTGATGGCATAGATGGCCCGGCAAATGAAAATCGGTTATGCGTCAAGGGGCGGTTCGGGTTTGATTATATCACCCACCCGCACCGCCTGACCAAGCCGCTGATCCGGCGCGAAAACATGCCAAAAGGTCTGAACGTGGACCCCGCCAATCCGTTAACCCATTTTCGCGAAGCAAGCTGGGAGGAGGCAATGGAATTTGCCGCCAACGGGCTGGCAAAGCTGCGTGATGGCAAGGGGGGCCGTTCAATCGCCGGATTTGGCTCAGCTAAATGTTCAAACGAGGAGGCCTATCTGTTTCAAAAACTGATCCGCGCCGGGTTTGGCCACAACAATGTTGATCACTGCACGCGGCTTTGCCATGCCAGTTCGGTCGCCGCATTGATGGAGAACATCGGTTCGGGCGCTGTAACCGCCACGTTTAACCAGATTGAACACAGCGATTGTGCGATCATCATCGGGTCAAACGCGGTGGAAAACCACCCCGTGGCCGCGACCTATTTCAAACAATTCACCAAACGCGGTGGCAAGATGATTGTCATGGACCCGCGCGGCGTTGGGCTGGGCCGGTTTGCCGACCATCGCTTGTTGTTCAAACCCAGCAGCGATGTATCGATGCTGAACGCCATCATGCATGTGATCATGACAGAAGGTCTTGAGGACAAAGACTATATTGCCAAATACACCGAAAATTGGCAGGCGATGAAGGAGCATCTGAAGGAATACACACCCGAGGCAATGGCCCCGATTTGCGGCATAGATGCCGAAAAATTGCGGGTTGTTGCGCGTGAATTTGCCAATGCCAAAGCCGCGATGATTTTCTGGGGCATGGGCGTCAGCCAGCATATTCACGGCACGGATAACGCGCGGGCGCTTATTTCATTGGCGCTGATGACCGGCAATGTTGGTAAACCCGGTGCCGGGCTGCACCCGCTGCGTGGGCAAAATAATGTGCAGGGGGCCTCGGATGCCGGGATGATCCCGATGTTCCTGCCGGATTATCAATCGGTGAGCGATGATGCTATTCGTGCCAAATTCATCGATATTTGGGGCTGTCAGGATTTTGGCGCGGAAAAAGGCCTGACCGTGGTGGAGATCATCGGTGCGATCCATGATGGCAACATAAACGGTATGTATATTCTGGGCGAAAACCCTGCCATGTCTGACCCGGATGTGGAACATGCGCGCGCCGCGCTGGCCAAGCTGGACCATCTGGTGGTGCAGGATATTTTCCTGACCGAAACCGCAAATTATGCGGATGTTATTCTGCCAGCGGCTGCATGGGCGGAAAAGAACGGCACCGTTACCAACACGAACCGTCAGGTTCAAATGGGCCGCGCCGCAGTGCCCGCCCCCGGCGAGGCTCGCGCTGATTGGGAAATTACCGTTGATCTTGCGCAGCGGCTTGGGCTGGCATGGGATTATTCCCACCCCTCCGAGATATTTGCCGAAATGAAACTGACAATGAAATCGTTTGATAACATCACATGGGAGCGTTTGGAGCGCGAGGCGGTGACCTATCCCAGCCTGTCAGCCGATGACCCCGGCCAAGCCATTGTGTTTGGTGATGGGTTCCCGCGCAAAAATGGCCGCGCCCGATTTGCGCCAGCCAAAATAACGCTGCCCGCCGAATCCCCTGACAAGGATTATCCGTTTATCCTGATCACCGGACGGCAGTTGGAACATTGGCACACAGGCTCAATGACGCGCCGCGCCAAAGTTCTGGACACGCTGGAGCCAGAGGCAAATTGCTCGCTCCACCCCAAAACCCTGCGCGAAATTGGCGTTGACGCGGGCGGCCTGATCCGCCTGACCACAAGGCGTGGCAGCATCGTGATCATGGCAAGGGCTGATCACGCGATTGCCCGCGACAACGTGTTTTTGCCTTTCGCCTATGTCGAAGCCGCCGCAAATATTCTGACAAACGCAGCGCTGGACCCCGTGGGAAAAATCCCCGAATTCAAATTCGCCGCAGTCAAAGTAGAGCCAGCCTGAACAGGGAGGGAAGGAGGACCGCATGTGGAATAAACGCTACGAAACAGCTGAGTATATCTTCGGGAAAGAACCCGCCATTTTTATGACCAAAAAGGCCCGTTATCTGAAACCGGGCCAAAGCGCGCTGGCCGTGGCTGATGGCGAAGGGCGAAACAGCGTGTTTATGGCGCAAAAAGGCGTTAAAGTAACCGCAATGGACAGCTCAACAAACGCTGTTGCGAAAGCAAAATTGCTGGCAGCTGAGCGCGGTGTGAATGTTGATTTTAACGTGGCAGATATTCTGAAATGGGAGTGGGTCGAAAACAGGTTTGATCTGGTGGCGGCGGTTTTTATTCAATTTGTCGGGCCGGCCCAGCGGGCAGAGATATTTGACGGCATAAAACGCACGCTAAAACCCGGTGGAATTCTGATGCTGCACGGCTATACCCCCGAACAAATAGACCTCGGCATCGGCGGCCCGCCATTTGTGGAAAACATGTATAGGGCTGATCTGCTCGCACAGAATTTTGCCGATTTTGAAATAGTTGAGCTGAACACCTATCACCGTGAGGTCCAAGAAGGGCGCGGCCATTCCGGCATGTCCGCGCTGGTTGATCTGATCGCACGCAAAAAATAACCACACCATAAAGCCGAGCGAAGCGAGGCCATGGCTGCCGCGCCCGCCCGTTATTTTGCGTATGCAAATACACGGGCTTTGGGGGTGGGGCTAAACGCTCATACAAATATATTTCATTTCCAGATAATCCTCGACCCCGTGCTGTGAACCTTCGCGCCCCAGCCCTGATTGTTTGATGCCGCCAAATGGCGCCACTTCGGTTGAGATCAGCCCGGTATTAATGCCCACCATGCCATATTCCAGCGCCTCAGCCACACGCCATACCCGCGAAAGATCATTGGCATAAAAATAGCTGGCCAACCCGAAAATAGTGTCATTTGCCTGTGTAATCACATCCGCCTCATCGTCAAATTTGAACAACGGGGCGACCGGGCCGAATGTCTCGTCATTGGCGATCTGCATATCGCGGGTAACGCCGGTCAGGATGGTAGGTTCAAAGAACGTGCCCCCCAGCGCATGACGCTGCCCGCCAGTCGTAACTTTTGCGCCTTTTGCAACCGCATCGGCAATATGCGCCTCAACTTTTTCAACAGCCGCTTGGGTGATCAATGGTCCGGCGGTGCTGGCGGGGTCAAACCCGTCGCCAACCCGCATTTCCCCAACCGCAACCGAGAGCTTTTGGGCAAAAGCCTCATAAACACCGGCCTGCACATATATCCGGTTGGCACAAACACAGGTTTGACCATTATTGCGATATTTTGAGATCATCGCCCCCTCAACCGCCGCATCCAGATCCGCGTCGTCAAACACAATAAACGGCGCATTACCCCCCAGCTCCATGCTCATTTTCATCACCTGCGCCGCACCTTGCGCCAATAATATCCGCCCCACCCGCGTAGAGCCGGTAAAGGTCAGCTTGCGCACCTTTGGATTATCGGTAAATTCAACACCAATAACTGCTGATTGTCGGCTTGTAACAATGGAAAACACCCCGGCTGGCACACCGGCACGTTCGGCCAAAACCGCCAGCGCAAGGGCAGAAAGCGGCGTGTCTTCGGCCGGTTTCAGCACCACGGCACAGCCAACTGCCAAGGCCGGCCCGACCTTTCGGGTAATCATTGCATTTGGGAAATTCCACGGGGTAATTGCCGCCACTACCCCAACGGGATGTTTGGTCACTATAATGCGTTTGTCAGGCTGATGGCCCGGAATGACCTCACCATAAACCCGTTTGGCTTCCTCGGAAAACCATTCCAGAAAGCTGGCACCATAAGTGATCTCAGCTTTGGATTCAGCCAGCGGCTTGCCCATTTCAGCTGTCAGGATGATGGCAAGATCCTCCGCATTTTCAATCATCAGATCAAACCATTTGCGCAAAACCGCGCTGCGGTCTTTGCCGGTTCGTGCCGCCCAGTCTTTTTGCGCGATATATGCGGCATCAATAGCACGCCGGGTTTCAAGCGCGCCCATATCGGGCACCGCGCAGATAACGGCACCGCCCGCAGGGTTGGTAACCTCAAACAGACTATTGTCATCTGCCAATACCCAAGCGCCATCGATATAGGCGCGTTCACAAAGCAGGCTCGGATCATTCAACATTTTGGTCAGGTTTGTCATCGGGGTGGGCCTTTTGAAAAAATGGGAATATGCTGATGTGAAGGGATAACAAGGAGACAGCCATGTCAACCAACAAAACAATCCAAAATGATGGCGATGTCATGACCTTTATCAATGGTATCCAAAGTCCAACGCGAAAAGCAGACGCGTTGGCTGTTTTGGACATGATGGCTCGGGTCACCGGCCTGCCTGCCAAAATGTGGGGCAGATCGATTATTGGTTTTGGCACCTATCATTATAAATATGCCAGTGGCCGCGAAGGTGATTCGCTGCGGGTCGGGTTTTCACCGCGAAAAGCAAATCTGGTGATTTACACGTTGTTTGACGATTTTGCAGATATTCTGGCAAGGTTGGGTAAACATAAAACCAGCAAAGCCTGTCTTTATGTCAACAAGCTGGCCGATATTGATCTGGATGTGCTGGCGGAACTGGTGGCCGCCAACATGAAAACCATGGCGGAACGTTATCCGTAGGGTGCGTGGTTTCCACGCACCGCTAGCGCAATTGCCGTGTGGCCTCAGCCAAAACAATCCCCGCCGAAACCGCCACATTTAACGACCGCCCACCGCCGGGCATGGGAATAAGCACCGCAGCATCAGCGGCCTGATGCACCGCACCCGGCAACCCCGCGCTTTCGCGGCCCGTCATTAACACATCATTTTTTCGAAATGCAAAATCCCAAACCGGCAGGGCAGCTTTGGTCGAGAGCAGAATCAGCCGCCCTTGGCGTTGGTCTTGAAACGAATCCCAACTGTTATGCCGGGTAATATCGGCAATATCGGCGTAATCCATGGCTGATCTGCGCAGTGCTTTGACCGAAAAAGCAAAACCACAGGGTTCAATCACGTCCATCGGCACCCCGAAACAGGCGCAAAGCCGAATCATTGTGCCCAAATTTTGGGCGATATCGGGTTGAAACGCAGCTAAACGCAGATTATTTGGCATTTTTTGACTTTCTTAAGAGGCTGCGGCGCAAAGTCCGCTGGACCCGATGCGCTGACAAGTGTATTCGGGCGAGGCAATGCCTGCAATGTGCAGGATTAATTCTATTCCAGTCCGAAATAGTCGGGCAGAACGAAGGGGGACGTATCTTGTCTCAGGCAGAAGACTCAGGCTCACGCCGCGATTTTTTGTATTTCGCAACCGCATCCACTGCTGCTGTTGCCACCGGTGCCGCCGTTTGGCCGCTGGTTAATCAAATGAACCCAAGTGCGGATGTCCAGGCGATGGCGTCGATTGACGTTGATGTTTCGGGTGTTGAACCGGGAACTCAAATCAAGCCAACCTGGCGCGGCAAACCGGTATTCATCCGACGCCGTTCAGCTGAAGAAATTGCAGATGCACGTGCGGTCGCGCTTTCGGATTTGAAAGACGAAACTGCGCAAAACGCCAATGTTGCGGATGATGCCGATGCGTCTGACGAAAACCGCACGCTGGACGAAGCGGGCGAATGGCTGGTGATGATGGGGGTTTGCACCCATCTGGGCTGTGTGCCGCTTGGCGATGGCGCTGGTGATTTTGGGGGCTGGTTCTGCCCGTGCCACGGGTCGCATTATGATACAGCAGGACGGATCCGCAAAGGTCCGGCCCCGCTTAACCTTCCTGTTCCGGTCGCGTCTTTCACGTCCGAAACAATCATCAAACTAGGCTAGGGAGAACATCATGGGTGGTATCCCACACGATAAATACGAGCCAAAATCCAAACCGGAAAAATGGCTTCATAAACGTCTGCCAATCGTTAGCCTGTTATATGATACGCTGATGATCCCGACACCAAAAAACCTGAACTGGATGTGGATCTGGGGCATTGTTTTGGTGTTCTGTCTGGTGCTGCAAATCATTACAGGCATTGTGCTGGCGATGCATTATAATGTTGGTGACCCGAATGGCTCGCTTGAACATATCATGCGTAATGTAAGGGGCGGCTGGGCTTTGCGGTATTTGCATGCCAACGGCGCGTCGTTGTTTTTTATTGCTGTGTATCTGCATATTTTCCGTGGCTTGTATTACGGGTCGTATAAAGCGCCGCGTGAAATCACGTGGATCATTGGTATGCTGATTTATCTGGCGATGATGGCCACTGGTTTCTTGGGCTATGTTTTGCCTTGGGGTCAGATGTCTTTCTGGGGTGCTACGGTTATTACTGGCCTGTTTGGCGCAATTCCGGGCATTGGCGAAAGCATTCAAACATGGCTGCTGGGCGGACCTTCGGTTGGTATGCAAACACTAAACCGGTTCTTTAGCCTGCATTATTTGCTGCCCTTTGTGATTGTGGCGCTTGTCGCACTGCATATCTGGGCGTTTCACACCACCGGCAATAATAATCCGTCGGGTGTTGAGGTGCGTCGCGGTTCCAAAAAAGAGGCGGAGGCAGATACATTGCCGTTCTGGCCATATTTTGTCATCAAAGACTTGTTTGGTCTGTTGGTGGTGCTGGTTGTTTTTGCGGCTGTGGTCGGCTTTATGCCAAATTACCTTGGCCATCCGGATAACTACATTCCTGCAAACGGGTCGGTTACGCCAACCCATATTGTGCCGGAATGGTATTACCTGCCATTTTATGCAATTTTGCGCGCTTTTGACGATAACGTCTGGGCGGTTATTGTCGCAAGCACTTTGACCGGCGGTGCTGTGACTGCCAAGTTCTTTGGCGTGATTGCGATGTTCGGGTCAATCTTTGTTATGGCTCTGGTGCCGTGGCTGGACACAAGCAAAGTGAAATCGGGTCGGTATCGCCCGGCATTCCGGTTCTTTTTCTGGGTGCTGGCGTTTGACTTCATGTTCTTGATGTGGCTTGGCGCGCAGCCAGCCGAAGGGATTTATTCGGTAATGGCTTTGACGGGATCAGCATACTGGTTCGGTTACTTTTTGGTAATCCTGCCGCTGCTGGGTGTGTTTGAACGCCCCAAAACACCACCCGAAACCATTGAGGCTGACTTTGACAGCCACTATCCCCCTAAATCTGCTGAATAAGCGAAAGGAACAAGATTATGTTTAAGAAAATTCTCCTTTCCGCTGCATTGACAGTTGGTTTTGCCACTGGCGCCTTTGCCGAGGGTGGGCAAGTCCACGATGTAGATTTCAGCTTTGAAGGTCCGTTTGGTCGTTTTGACGAGCATCAGCTTCAACGCGGGTTGCAGGTGTTTACCGATGTGTGTTCAGGGTGCCACGGCATTCAATATGTCTATTATCGCAACCTTGCGGATGAAGGCGGTTTGGGCTGGACCGAAGACCAGATGAAGGCTTACACAGCCCAGGTTGAGGTTTTCGACCCGGAATTGGCTGACGGGGATGGTGATTGGCGCACCGCAATTCCTGCGGATCAGTTTCCGGCGAATACCGGTGCCGGTGCACCTGATCTATCCCTGATGGCCAAGGCGCGTGCGGGGTTCAGCGGCCCAAATGGTCTGGGGATGAACCAGCTTTTCAAGGGCCTTGGCGGCCCGGAATATATCGTGGCAATTCTGAGCGGCTACGAAGATCCTCCGTCTTGTACGCCAGAAGATTTCCCCGGAAGTTATAACACAGCTTTTGTTCCGGGCGGCTATCCTGACGAATGCAAGGATGAAGACGGGCATCACACGGTTCCCGGTTCCTGGATTGCCATGGATC
>CAZSSS010000005.1:0-17800 GCA_964609255.1 uncultured Rhodobacterales bacterium | reverse complement strand
TTATAATAATCAGTACCTTCAAGCTCTTCTAAAACATCAAGAATATGATTTGAAGGGATAAAAAAGTTCCCGCTGGTGGTGTTGCGCTCAAATTCTTGATCGCTTGATCTGCCTCCTGCATAATGAACTCCAAGAGAGTAAAGCTGTCCATCTTCTTCGGCTATTAAAGGCGTTCCTGAAGAGCCTCCTCCGGTATCACAATTGTGTCGCATCATAGGTATGTCAGAATTTGAAGTACGTATTGAGCAGCCTTGCTCAATAGAAATTTGTGAATAGTTGTAGTAATTACTCCTACCACTTATAAGGGTAACACTGTTGTTTCGCGCATAGTTGACAAGTTGACTTGAAGGGGTTCTGGCTAATTTTAAAGAGGCGCGCTCATCTCCGAACTGATTCGTTAAGACCGAATTGTCTTTAATTTCTAAAAGAACAAAATCGTCCATGTTCATACTGTCTAGGTAGCCTATTTTTGTTTTTAGAGAAGTTTGTGCGTTTATAGGGGGGAGATTAAAGGTATAGCCTTTTCGGGCGTCTACTCCAGGAGTGTTTGTATAATGATCATCAGGGAAAAAAGTT
Source organism: uncultured Rhodobacterales bacterium (assembly GCA_964609255.1). Lineage (GTDB taxonomy): Bacteria > Pseudomonadota > Alphaproteobacteria > Rhodobacterales > Rhodobacteraceae > UBA3077. The sequence goes on along the minus strand of CAZSSS010000005.1, from coordinate 17,224 downwards.
CCTTCGGAGGCGTCACAAGAAGCAGCACCATTTTCTTTATAAAAGCCATGGGCAGCACCAACTAAGTAGTGTTTTCCATTATGTTCAATAAGGCTAAGTGAGCCCACACTCCGACCACAAGCACCACCGTACCCAACAGCTTCAGCCATCTTAGCTTCTTCAGTTGTGGGGTCATTAGAAACTGTTCTTCCAGATTCTTCGCCTTGAAGAGCCACATTCTGAGTGCTTCTACAAATAGTCACAACGTTTGCTTGAGTTTGTCTTCCTGCTTTATACCTACTGATTGCAGTTCTACATAAAACTTCTGGGATTCCTGAAAGGCCCGCTGTTAAAGCACGAGTCAGAGCACAGTCTTCACCGTTACCACGCATATCAACATTTCCTGCAAAACTAATTGTTGGAATTAATATAAGAGCTAGCAGATCAGATCTTAATGTTTTCATGTGTGGGTCTCCTAATAAACAGACTATACAGGGGGCCTCGGAGGAAATGAAGTGTTGCTGCGATCCATACCAACCAAGGTAATCCCCCCATTTTTGATGGGGTCCGCTAGTAGAATTACGCGGCTTGTTTCAGTTTCATAGCGGCACCCATGATCGGGCGTGGTTGCCCCCCGGTGTCAAACGGGTTGATGATATTGCAGATATTGAAGAATGAGCAATAAGGACCAAGCCGTGTTCCTTGAGGGGAGCCTGATGCGGCACGTTTCGGTGATGTCCTTTACCGCCAGCATTGGCCTGATGGCGATGTTTGCGGTGGATTTCATCGATATGATTTTCATCTCAATGCTGGGCAATGACGCGCTGGCCGCCGCTGTTGGTTATGCCGGAACTATCCTGTTTTTTACCAACTCGATCAACATTGGCCTGTCGATTGCAGGCGGATCACTGGTGGCGCGGGCGCTGGGCGCGAATAAGGACAGGGACGCCAAGGAATACGCCACCAGTGTGGCGATATTTGGCGTCATTATTGGCATTCTGATACCAATAATCATATTGCCGTTTTTGCCGCAGTTTCTGGGCCTGCTGGGCGCAACCGGTGAAACAGCGCGTCTTGCGACTGCTTATCTTTGGATCATTATGCCGACCATGTCGTTTATGTCGGTGGCGATTATCAGCATGGCGGTGCTGCGGGCGCATGGCGATGCCAAGCGTTCGATGCAGGCCACATTATTTGGCGCAATATTGAACGCGATCCTTGATCCGATCTTTATTTTTGGGTTTGACTGGGGGCTGGAAGGTGCCGCGATTGCCAGCGTTTGCGCGCGCATCGTGATGTTGGTTTTGGCTGTTGCTCCGGTTTTGAAGGTTTACCAAGGTTTTGCCAAACCCAGCGTTGAATTGGTCAAACGGGATGCTCGGGCTGTATCAAAAATTGCCGGGCCGGCGGTGCTTACAAATGTTGCAACACCCGTTGGCATGGCTTTTGTCACCCGTGAAATGTCAAAATACGGGTCCGAGGCCGTTGCCGCAATGGCCATTATCGGCCGCCTTGTTCCCGTATCATTTGCCGTGGTATTTGCCCTGTCGGGCGCAATCGGCCCGATTGTGGGCCAGAATTTTGGCGCAGGCAATATGCAGCGCGTGCGCGGAGCCTTTCGGGCTGGCATCATATTTATTGCTCTATATGTGGTCGTCGCGACGGTAATTCTGTTTGTGTTGCGCGACCCTATTGCGGGTGTTTTCAACGCAACCGGCCTTACGAAAACACTGATCTTTCTGTTTTGCGGCCCATTGGCGCTGGCACAATTTTTTAATGGCGTGATTTTTGTTGCCAATGCGTCGTTTAATAACCTTGGCCATCCGGGGAAATCTGCATGGATCAATTGGGGCCGCAACACATTGGGGACATTGCCATTTGTTCTGCTTGGCAGCATGTGGTTTGGCGCGGCTGGCGTGTTGATCGGGCTGGCGCTGGGCGGCGTATTATTTGCCGGTGTTGCGGTTTATCTGGTGCGCGATGTGATGGCTGACGATGCGGCCAGAACCGAAAAAACCGGCCCCTTCCAACATCAACGCCGCGCGCACCAGCTTTTCAGCCGCAGGCAGTGGTAAATCAATACCCGCCCTTGCGGCGGCTTTCTGGCAGGCCGGAAATTTTGCCACCCTGCTTGGAGGGATCGCCCGGAAACAGGGCATAAACATCGCGTTGCGATATTTTCTCATCCCAAGCCTCGCTCATGGCTTTGACAATTTTGCGTGTATTGGGTTGGGTTTGGTTGTTTTCCAGGTATTCTTCCCGCAGAAACTTGATCAGATCCCAGTGTTTTTCGGTCAGCTCAATGCCATCAGCCGCGGCAATCACATGTGCCAGATCTTCGCTCCAGTCGGACAGCTCCAACAGGTGTCCGGCTTCGTTGGTTTCGATCGTTGCGCCATTTAATTCATAGGCCATTTTTGGTCTCCCCCATGTGTTCAGATACACATATTCTAATAATGCGATATATTACACGAGGGGGAGGCCGAAAATCAAGAGGGTTACATAGGCCGGGGGTATTTGCGAAACACTGTCAGAATATCAGCGTTGATTTCATCGTTCAGCCGCAGGTCCGCGCCGTCCAGAATATGGCTAAGCTGGTCAATATTGCTGGCGCCGATGATGGCTGCCGCCATAAATGGCCGTTCAACACAAAACGCCAATGCCATATGCACGGGATCAATGCCGTGCTTTTGCGCAACCGCCACATAGGCATCCGAGGCCGCAATCGCCTCGGCTGTCAGGCGGCCACCCAGATCAGGGTTGCGCGTGCGCCGAGACCCTTTTGGCGTGACATCACCACTGTATTTTCCGGTCAAAAGCCCGGTGGCCAGCGGCGAATAGGTGATCAACCCGATATCTTCATTATGGCTCAGCTCTGCCATATCGGTATCATAAAGACGGTTGATCAGGTTATATTCGTTTTGCATTGTCACCACGCGAGGCAGCCCGTTGGCCTCAGCAATATTCAGGAATTGCATTGTTCCCCACGCGCTATCGTTGCTCAGCCCGAAATGGCGGATTTTACCGGCATCAACAAATTCTTGCAGGGTTTGCAGGATTTCCAGCGTGTTATCGACGATCTCGGCTGTGTTCTGGCTGGTGGCATCAAATTCCCAGTATTTGCGGAAATGGAACGTCCCGCGATTGGGCCAATGCAGTTGGTAAATATCAATATAATCGGTCTGAAGCCGCTTGAGGCTGCTTTCAACAGCCTCGGTTATGGTTGCGCGCGAAATCGGCGCGCCGCCCCGCACGTTCATATAACCCTCGCCAGAAACCTTGGTGGCGATAATCATTTTGTCGCGTTTGCCTGATTTTTGCACCCATTCGCCAACCACACGTTCTGAATCGCCGGTGGTTTCGGCCACCAGCGGGTTAACCGGATACATCTCGGCCACATCAATGAAATTGATGCCGCGTTCAACCGCCATATCAAGCTGTTTATGCGAATCGCTGTGGGTTTGCTTAAGGTTAAAAAGCATTCCGCCAAGGCAAAAAACGCTGGCTTCCATATCTGTGCGGCCAAGTTTGCGATATTCCATTTATATATTTTCCTTTTTCAACGCGCTTTTGCGGATTTTTTCGGAGGCCGATTTAAGCTGCCCACAAGCCGCCATAATGTCTTCGCCGCGCGGCGTGCGCACCGGGCTGGCATAACCAGCGGTATTTACGATCTCGGCAAAGGCCTCAATCCGATCCCAGTCTGAGCGCTCATAACTGCTGCCCGGCCACGGGTTAAACGGAATAAGGTTGATTTTGGCGGGGATCCCCGAGATCAATTTGACCAGCCGCCGCGCGTCCGCGTCGCTATCGTTTACATCCTTAAGCATCACATATTCAAAGGTAATTCGTTCCGAATTTGATAATCGCGGATAATTTCGCAGGGTTTCCAGCAGGGTTTCGATATTCCACTTTTTGTTGATCGGCACCAGAACATCGCGCACCCCATTGGTGGGCGCATGAAAGCTGACCGCCAGCAAACAGCCGATCTCCTCACCTGCGCGCACAATTTCAGGCACCACACCGGATGTGGACAAAGTGATGCGACGCCGAGAGATCGAAATGCCCTCATTATCCATCACAATCAGCATGGCATCACGCACGTTTTCATAATTATAGAGCGGCTCGCCCATGCCCATCAACACCACATTGGTGATTTTGCGCCGCCCGATTTGCGGGCCGGGGGTGCTGTGCCATTCATCCAGATCATCGCGCGCCACCATGACTTGCGCCACAATTTCGCCAGCGGTCAGGTTGCGCACCAGTTTCTGGGTGCCGGTATGGCAAAACGTGCAGTTCAAGGTGCAGCCGACTTGGGATGAAATGCACAAAGTGCCGCGATTTTCATCGGGGATATAAACCGCCTCAACCTCATGGCCCCCTGCGATGCGCAGCAGGTATTTACGGGTGCCGTCAATCGAGATTTGCTTTTCAACAATTTCGGGGCGCTCAACGGTGAAATGCTGTTCCAGCGTTTCGCGAAAATCTTTGGACAGGTTGGTCATATCGCCGAAATCCTGCACACCTTTTTGGTATATCCATTGCCAAAGCTGGCTGGCCCGCATTTTGGCCTGTTTATCGGCGATGCCAACCTCGATCAGCTTTTTACGCAAATCACTGCGTGACAGGCCAAGCAAGGATTGTTTGAGTGACAGGTCGGGGCCACGGGCAATCGTTTTGAAATCAGGGGCAACAGCATCAGACATTCGGGAGGGTTCCTAATAAAAAGCCCGCCATCGGGCGAGCTTGGGCATATATAACAGGTGTCGGGAACAGTTTCCAGAGGCCGATTATGTGCTGAGCAGCGCCAAAAGAGATTCCGCGCTCGGGTTGGCGCAAATGCGTGTTGTGCCAAGCCCCGCCACAGGTTTGGCTGTTGCGGGGCTTATGCAATAAAACACAGGCCTCGGCCAGTCGGGGTGCCATACCTGTGCCAGCAGCCGTGCAGACCGAGGCGAAAACAGCGCCACCGCATCAATGCCCCCCGCCAGTATGTGCAGCGTTTGCGCATCCAGCGCCACCGAGATTTGATCATAGATCGCAATGCTTTGCCCCTGAATGGCCAGATCAGCGGCCTTGTGTAATCCGTGAATATGCAGCGGGTTTTGAACATTTGCCGCATTAATCAATGCCGCCAATGATTGCGAATTGCCCGCCGCGGCATGGGCAGACATGCCCAAAGCCCTCGCCCTATCTGCGGTGGCAGGGCCAACACAAAAAACCGGAATATCAGGTATATTCCAGCGTTGTGCAAAACTGTCCACGCCATTTTTTGACGTAAAAACAAGGGCATCAACACCGGAAAAGTCAATGTTAACCGGAATATCCTGCATTTCCTGCATCGGGGCAATGTGGCATTGAAAATCGGTTTTTTGCAGCACATTGGCGGCAAATTCTTCGGCTTGGGCGCGCGCACGGGTGAGCAAAAGAGTTCTACTCAAAGAACCCCTCCCCGCCTTTGGCACGCAATTCCTTGCCAGCCTCCGCGCCGATTTTTACAGCATCTGCGATGGCCCCGCGCCATTCGCCCTTAAAAACCTGTGATCCATCGGGGCGGATTATTTCGCCTTGAAAGATGACTTTTCCAGCCTTGATTATGGCCAGACCGCCAATCGGGGTGCGGCAAGACCCGTCAAGCTCTGCCAAAAACGCCCGTTCAATACTGGTGCGAAGATAGGTTTCGGCATGATTAACCGGGGTTAACATCGCCGAGATCGCATCATCCCCGCGCCGCTGTTCAATGGCAATGGCACCTTGGGCGACGGCGGGCAGCATCACGTCGGTTTCAATCGGGTTGGCGATGTCAAAATTCCCCAGCCGCTGCAAACCGGCGCAGGCCAGAAATGTGGCGTCAGCCACGCCAGCATCCAATTTTTTAAGGCGGGTTTGCACATTGCCGCGAAATTCCACCAGCCGCAAATCAGGCCGCATGGTCAGCAATTGCGCACGGCGGCGCAAGCTGGAGGTGCCAATGGTTGCGCCTTGGGGCAGCTCCGGGATCGTTGCATATTTGCGGCTGATAAACGCATCGCGCACGTCTTCGCGGGGAAGACAGGTGTTGATCACCAGATCATCGGGCAGCGCGGTCGCCACATCCTTAAATGAATGCACCGCAATGTCGATACGGCCATCCAGCAGGGCCTCTTGAATTTCTTTGGTAAACAGGCCTTTACCGCCAATTTCCGACAAAGGACGGTCTTGCACCGCGTCGCCGGTTGTTTGAATAACGGTAATGGCAAAGCTGGATTCGGGCAGCCCGTGCGCGGCCATCAGGCGGCCACGGGTTTCTATCGCCTGTGCCAGCGCCAGCGGTGAACCGCGCGTGCCGATTTTCAGCGGGGTGTCGATGTTATATTGCGTGCTCATGCGCGTGGTGATACCCCAATTGGCATGGGACAAACAATCACAATTCTGGGTCTTGAAAGCAGCTGCGACGATACGGCGGCGGCGGTTGTGCGCGATGATGGCGCGATTTTGGCAAATGTCGTGACAGGACAAGATGACCTGCATGCGGGTTTTGGTGGCGTTGTCCCCGAAATCGCGGCCCGCGCCCATGCCGAGCGGCTGGACATTTGCGCCAAAGCCGCCCTGAAAGAGGCCGGTATTGGATTGGCAGATATTGACGCCATTGCAGTAACCGCAGGGCCGGGGCTGATTGGTGGGGTGATGTCGGGGGTGATGTTTGCCAAAGGATTATGTGTCGGAGCGGATAAGCCCTTGATCGGTGTGAACCATCTGGCGGGCCACGCATTAACCCCGCGCCTGACGGATGGCTTGGCATTTCCCTATTTAATGCTGCTGGTATCGGGTGGCCATTGCCAATTTCTGGCGGTTGAATCGGCTGATAAATTCCATCGTTTGGGCGGCACCATTGATGACGCCCCCGGCGAAGCATTTGACAAAACAGCCCGCATTCTGGGCCTTGGATATCCCGGAGGGCCAATTGTGGAAGCCGAGGCGGCGCAAGGCGATGCCAAGCGGTTTAAATTTCCGCGCCCTCTGCTGGATCGTCCGGGGTGCGACATGTCATTTTCCGGTTTGAAAACGGCTTTGCGGCGCGCCAGTGAGGCGGTTGTTGCAGAAAAGTCCGGCCTGACACGGCAAGACCGCGCCGATCTTTGTGCAGGGTTTCAGGCCGCTGTGGCGGATGTTTTGGCAGAAAAAACATGCCGCGCAATGACCGAATTCGAGGCGCGATTTGGCAAGACATCATTTGCTGTTGCAGGCGGTGTTGCGGCCAACAAAACCATTGGCGCAGCCCTGCGCAAGGCGGCAAAGGCCGCCGGTTTTGGTTTTATTACACCTCCGCTAAAGCTGTGCACAGATAATGCAGCCATGATTGCATGGGCCGGCGTTGAGAGATTCAAAATGGGTGATTTTGATGATATGACCCTGAAAGCACGGCCTCGATGGCCGCTGGATAATCGCGCGGCGCCGATGCTTGGCTCTGGCAAAAAGGGGGCAAAAGCATGAGCATAGCTGTGATCGGCGCGGGGGCTTTTGGCACTTCGTTGGCGGTAACGCTGGCCGCACAACAAGACGTTGTGCTTTGGTCGCGCGCCAATGCGATGATGATGCAAAAAACACGGAAAAACCAAAAATACCTGCCGGATGTGGTTTTTCCCGAGGCTTTGGTTGTGAGCGAAAAACTGTCAGATTTGACCGGATGCAAAGCCATTTTGCTGGTGGTGCCCGCCCAACAAACCGCGCGGTTTTTGCAAGAAAACCCGTTGCCAAATGCGCCGCTGATCCTTTGTGCCAAGGGCATAGACCTGGTGAGCGGCGCGCTGCAAACACAACTTGCGACGCGGTATTCAGACGCGACACTGGCGGTTCTTACCGGCCCGAGCTTTGCAGCTGATATCGCGAACGGCCTGCCAACTGCCTTAACGCTTGCGAGCAGTGATCTGGAAATTGGCAAGCAATTACAACGACTTTTGTCCACGCCACGGCTGCGGCTTTATCTGTCGGATGATCCGGTTGGCGCGCAGCTTGGCGGGGCGCTTAAAAACGTGATTGCGCTGGCTTGTGGCATGACTATCGGCGCGGGGCTTGGGGAAAGTGCCCGCGCGGCGGTGTTGACACGCGGGTTTGCGGAAATGCAGCGGGTGGGGGTGGCGATGGGCGCCAAACCCGAAACGTTGCAGGGGCTTTCCGGCCTTGGCGACCTGACGCTGACATGCGGCAGCGCGAAATCACGGAATTTTGCGATGGGGCTGGCGATCGGGCGCGGCGAATTGCCCGATGCCGGTGTGACGGTTGAGGGGGTTGCGACGGCGAGGGCTGTTGCCAGAACTATTGATGTGGACACCCCGATTGCCGATGCCGTTAGCGCCATTATCAACAAAGAAATCACCTTGAACGAGGCGATGAATAACCTGCTGTCGCGCCCCTTAAAACAGGAGTAACCCGATGAAATATTGGCTTTTCAAATCAGAACCCAATGCCTGGGGCTGGGATGACCAAGTTGCCAAAGGCAGTGTTGGCGAGGAATGGGACGGGGTGCGTAATTATCAGGCGCGTAATAATATGCGGCTGATGGCGCTGGGGGACTTGGCGTTCTTTTACCACTCCATCAAGGGAAAATCTGTGGTTGGCGTGGTCGAGGTTTGCGCATTGGCGCACCCTGACAGCACCACGGATGATGCGCGTTGGGAATGCGTGGATATCAAGGCCGTTGGGGCGTTTCCCAATGCGGTAACGCTGGATGATTGCAAGGCGGATGAACGCCTTGCCAATATGGTTTTGATCAATAACACAAGGCTCTCGGTGCAGCCTGTGACCGCTGCGGAATGGGTAATTATCTGCAAAATGGGCGGATATATGGCAAAATAGATTATTGCGTTATACTTTGCTCATAACAAAATGAGGGGGAAAAGATGCAATATGTTTCAGTTCTGGCCGCGGCAGTTGCGGCATATGGGTTTGGCGCGCTTTGGTATATGAGCCTCGGCAAGCCGTGGATGAAAGCAGCAGGCATCACCCAAGATCAGGTCGATGGCGGCGCGGGCAAAAACCCCGGTCCGTTTATAATAAGCGCCATTATGGTGATAATTGTGGCTGGCATGATGCGGCATATGTTTGCGCAGGCGGGCGTTGTCGGGCTGGAGAAATCAGCGCTAAGCGGCTTTGGGCTTGGCGCGTTTATTGCGGCACCATGGTTGGTTACCAATTATGCATATGCAATGCGCCCAAAGGTTTTAACGCTTATTGACGGTGGTTATTCGATGATTGGCTGCACCATTATTGGCGTGGTTTTGGGGCTGTTTTCTGGCGGCACCGGAATGTGATTTCGGGGGGGCCATTCGCGAAAAGGCCCCCCCGACCCACCAGCACAAAACGCATTTGCGCCTCGCCCATTCTGCGGCCAAGAATTCGAGTTGTTTTGGATGAAAGCGGGCTTTGCCCATTGTCGGGCTTCTGCCCTGACTGTCACCCGATCTGTTTATCAAGGCTTGGCGATGGGTGCAATTTTATTACCCTTAAAATTCGAGAATAATTGGTGGCAAACTATGCAGCAAACGCCGCCACTTGCCTGATTTTGGGCTCTTTGCCGATGCGGTTTTTTGACGGAGGCAAAACCAGCTTTAACATTCAAAATGCATTCACGCAAAAAAATAAGCCGCCCCGAGTGACGAGGCGGCTTAAAAACATTCGGTTTGGGTGGATTAAAACCCAAGACCTTCGTATTTTTTCTTAAACTTGGAAACCCGGCCGCCTGTATCCAGCAAGTGATGCGTGCCGCCGGTCCATGCCGGATGCACTTTGGGGTCGATGTCGAGCACCATGGTGTCGCCCTCGGATCCATAGGTTGATTTCATTTTGTAAATTGTGCCGTCGGTCAATTTGACGTCAACAAGATGATATTCGGGGTGGATATCGTTTTTCATAACATTGCTCCTAACGCAAAATATCGCTTATTTCGCGAGTGGCTTATAATTGGTGTCTTCGGCGATCCGTGCAGATTTGCCACGGCGCGCACGAAGGTAATACAATTTGGCGCGGCGAACGCGGCCACGACGCACAACAGTAATGCTGTCGATATTTGGCGAATGCAGCGGGAATACCCGTTCCACACCTTCGCCAAACGAGATTTTGCGCACGGTAAACTGCGCCGCAATGCCAGATCCGCCGCTGCGGGAAATGCACACGCCCTCATAATTTTGCACACGTGAACGGGTGCCCTCGGTGACTTTGTAACCAACGCGGATGTTGTCGCCAGCTTTGAAATCGGGGATTTCTTTGCCCAGCGCTGCGATTTGCTCACGCTCGAGCGTTTCGATCATATTCATTTTATCGTCCTTATGCTCGCCTTTAGTGGCGAAGTTATGCGCGTCCGAGAGCTGCCAATCTTCCACTGGGTCCGCATATAGCGCCCATAGGAGGTCGGGACGACGTTCCTTGTTTTACCACATTGCCCAATCCTGATGCCGGCCAAAATTTTCGAAAGGAGAATTCCGAGATAAAGCGGCGACTGTGCAAATCAATGTATCAACCAACCCCAAAACGCGAATCGCGTGGCTTGGAATTGCCCGACACGGCGATATACTGTGTCCGTCCACAGGTTTCAAGGGCCGCCTTGCCGGAGTTATTATCAAATTTATGATCGGCCCAACAGGCGATGGCGGCTTGGGCGCATGCCAGCCGCTTTGCTCTGGCCAAAACAGGTTTTCGCCCCGTGATTCCCTAGTTTTCTTAACCTTAATCTAAGGTTTTGGTGTATTGGACCTAATAGTGTTGCTTGTTTGGCTATACTTGTGTGTCAAAAAAATGACACAATCGCAGCTTGGTTGGGTTTTGACACAAACTGAAAACTTCTTGACAGCTTAAATTGATGTGTTCAATCTCTACCAGTCATTAGCCGGACTGTCGTGCGGCAAAGACTTTGTTGGGGGTAAAGTAAAAATTTAAAAAAATGTGATCTTGCCTCAAGATCAAAAACCGCCCAAACTCAAAAACATTATGCTAGTGTCACACGACTGACATGTAAGCGCATATTGTCGAGACAAGGCGAACGGGCTGGAAAACCAGTCTGACAAAAATCAACGGAGAGAAAACACCATGAAACGAATATTATTATCAGGCGGCGCGCTTATCGCGATGGCAGGGGCAGCAAGCGCTGCATCTTGTCCAGCGGTAACCGTGGCCGACATGATGGGGGTTGGCGCTGGCGCTTTCCCGCAGCAATATGAACTTGCAGAATTCGAATCACTGGGCAATTGCACGGTTGAATTCTCAGCTAATCCGGCCAGCGATGCGTTGAATGCACGTATTCGCGGCAACGGGGATTTGCCACCGCTGGCTGATCGTCTGCCATCTGAGCCATTGGTTGTGGCCCCTTATGACAGCATCGGTTCTTATGGCGGCACGCTTGACGCGCTGTCCAACGCAACAGAATCGGGCACATCCGACTTTATGTCGATCCGCCACGTAAACCTTGTGCGTTATTCCGATGACCTGACAACAATCGTTCCGATGATTGCCAGCGGTTGGGAATGGAATGAGGATTTCACACAGCTGACATTCTTCCTTCGTGAAGGCCACAAATGGTCAGACGGCGCGCCGTTTACCGCCCATGACGTAGTGTTTTGGTACGATAACCTTGCGACAGATTCCAATGTTCGCGAAAAGCCAAAAGACTATGTTCTTGTTGGTGGCGAAGAAATGGAGGTTATTGCGATTGACGACACAACAGTTCAGTTCAATCTTCCATCACCAAAACCTGGCTTGTTATCGCACTTTGCAAACCACTATGCACAGGGCTTTCAGCCGCGGCATTTCCTTGGTCAATTCCACCCAGACATTAACCCAGATGCGGATACGCTAGCGCAATCGCTTGGTTTTGAAAACGGTTATGCCGCGATCAAAGGGTATTATGGTAACTCTGACTGGATGGACACACCGACACCTATGTTGGCCCACCCTGATCTGGTTGCCGGTTTGCCCGCTGACACGGTTCCAACACTGGAAAGCCACATCATCACCCGGGAAAATACCGAAGGCCGCCATTTGGTTGCCAACCCGTATTTCTTCCAGGTTGATACATCTGGTCAGCAGCTTCCATATATCAACGAACAAGATGAGCTGTTTGTTGGTCAAAGCGAAGTTCGCTTGCTGAAATTGGTCAACTCCGAAGTTGATTATAAGGCTCAGGCGCTGAACCTCGATTATGCACCGTTGCTTTTGGAAAATCAGGAAGCCGGTAACTTTACCGTCGATTTGAAACCTGAAATTGCGCTGAACACCTTTTCGTTCAACGTGACCTCGGAAGATCTGGAAAAACGTGCGGTGTTTGGTGACTTGCGTTTCCGTCAGGCGATGTCGGTTGCGATGAACCGTGACGAGATCAACGAAGTTGTGTTCTTTGGTCTTGGCCGGGCGCAACAATATACAGCGTTCTCGCCTACTCCCGGTTTTGTCAGCGAAGAAACTGAGCAATCCTTTGCACAGTATGATCCTGATTTGGCCAATGCTTTGCTGGATGAAATCGGCATGGTAGACATCGACGGTGATGGCATGCGTGAATTGCCAAACGGCGATCCGATTGTTCTGAATATGCAGGTTGCCACGCAAGGCGGGTCTCTTAAGCTGGTTGAGCTTGTGGGTCAGAACTGGCGTGACGTTGGCATCAACAACACGGTGAAAGAAGTTACAACGGACGAATATCGTTCAGCTGCTTCCTCAAACCAGCTTGATGTTACCTTCTATGCAAAGGGCCAGCCTTTGGCTGTTATCCTTGGTATCTCGGAACTGTTCCAGCCACCGTTTGATAACTACTTCAACCATACCTCCGGTATGTTGTGGGGTCAGTATATCGACACTGACGGTGCCTCGGGTGTGCAGCCTCCACAATGGGTTTACGACTCTATGGCTGATATCAATGCGTTCCAATCGGCGATTGCTGGGTCTGACGAATCCAATGAAATCGGTGAACGTCTGGTGCAAACTGTCGTTGATAACCTTCTGTTCATTGGTACTGTGAAGGCGGTTGCACCGATCTATCACAACAATGATCTGAAGAACTTCACCGAGTTCCAAACGCAGTCCTATGCGTATTACCGGACATATCCATACCGCGCTACTCAGTGGTGGTTGGACGAATAATCCGGTAGGGTTAACTTAATAAAATTGCGGGCAGCTTTGGTTGCCCGCAATTCAAAAGAATACTGACCGGAAAACGGCCAGAAAATACTCTGCGGGGAGACAGATAGAAAATGCTGCAATTTTCGAAATTCGTTACAATTCGTGCATTATTGGCCATTCTGACGCTTATCTTGGTGTCATTCATTGTGTTTTCCCTGATGGAACTGGTGCCCGGCGATTGCGCTGAGCGTTATGTGGCGTTTAAAAATTCGCAAGGCTCGGTGATTACACCAGCCGATATTCAGATTGAACGTATCCGGCTTGGCCTTGATCAACCCTATCTCCAACGTTGGGCCAGTTGGATTGTAAACGCTTTCCAAGGTGAATTCGGCGATAGCTGTATCCTGCGCGTTAACATTGCCCAGCTTTTGGGCCAAAAATTCTGGCTTAGCCTTGGCCTGTGTCTGTCGGCACTTATCCTTGCTTATGCCATCGCAATTCCGGTTGGCATTCTTGCCGCCACGTCAAAAAGTGCCACACTGAACAACTCGTTGCGCCTTGTTAGTTATCTGGGTTTGGCACTGCCGAATTTCCTGCTGGCGCTGATGATTATGTTATTTTCGACGGTTATGTTTGGCGACAGTCTTACGGGGTTGTTCTCAAAAGAATTCAGGGATGCCGCATGGAGTTATGACAGATTCAAAGACTTTTTAGGCCATGCATGGCTGCCGGTGTTCATTCTGGGCTGGTCAGCGACCGCCTTTGCGATCCAGACCGTGCGGGCGTTGATGTCTGACGAGGTTGGCAAACTATATGTGACCGCCGCTGCGGCGCGCGGTGTGACAGGCAGGCGATTGTTAATGCGCTATCCGGCGCGCCACGCCCTTAGCCCGATCATCAATTCGTTGGGTTTTGACCTTAACCGGATTTTTAACGAGCTTCCGATTGTGGCGTTGATTCTGACGCTGACCGAAGCGGGTTCACTATTATACGATGCATTGGCCAGCTCCAACGACCAGCAGCTTGCGGGGGCAATCATCTTTATGCTGACCGCTGCAATTGTGACCATCAACTTTGTGACCGACATTATTTTGGCGATCACCGATCCGCGGGTTCGCCGCTCAATAGTAGGGTGATTGACATGGCAAAAGCAGCAACAAACACAGACGGCGTCGATCAGAAATCCAAAGAAGCCTATTTTACAGCCTCACAAGGGCAGTTGATTTGGCAGCGGTTCAAGAAAAACAAATCAGCGCTGATTGGTGCGTGGGTTTTGATTATCCTGATCTTGTCAGGCATTTTTGCACCGTTCCTGACCCCATATGACGCAACCATCGCGGGGCGTGATAAGGAATACCTGAACGGCGCGCCGCAAATTCCGCAGTTTTGCGATGATAATGGCTGTTCATGGCGGCCCTTTGTTTACACACAAGAACGCAAACGCGACATCACAACAAATTTTCGTTGGGTAACAACCGTCAAAGACGGGTTGGAAGACCGGCGTTATGTTGAATTTTTTGTTGAGGGCGCTGAATATCGTTACTTGCACTTCAAATTAAATCTGCCCGGCAAAGCGCTGGATTTCGAAATTCCCGGTATCACCTTTGACACCCATCTGTTTGGTGCCAGCATAGGTATGATCCATATTTTTGGCACGGATTCGACAGGCAAAGACATTTATTCCCGAACCCTCACGGCGATAAACACATCGCTTGCGGTGGGCACAATCGGGGTGTTTATCGCCTTTGTGCTGGCGCTGATGATCGGGGGGGTCGCCGGATATTATGGCGGCTGGCTGGATTCAGTTTTGCAAATGTTAACCGATACGGTGCGCACCATCCCAAGCATTCCACTGTTTATGGCACTGGCGGCGTTTGTTCCCGATACATGGAGCGCGGAGGCGAGGTTCTTCTTTATCTCGATGGTGCTGGGGCTGATCGGTTGGCCGACCTTGGCGCGGCGTATTCGAACCCATCTGTTGACGGAACGTAACCAAGAATATGTGCTGGCGGCGCAGCTTTGCGGGGCCTCTGCGGGGCATGTGATCCGGCGGCATTTGCTGCCCAGTTTCACAAGCTATATCATCGTCGATCTGGTGATTTCATTCCCTTATATGGTGCTGTCTGAAACGGCGCTGTCATTTATTGGGTTGGGGTTGAAAGACCCCGTAAACTCGCTGGGGGTGATGTTGCAAAACGTGACCTCGACGGATGTTTTGCTGAATTATCAGTGGTATTTCATCCCGGTGATCTTCTTTATTGTTCTTGTGTTGGCCTTTGTGTTCGTCGGTGACGGATTACGAGACGCTGCCGACCCTTATTCGGATGCCAGCAAATGACACGATTATTAGACGTAGAAAACCTGACCTTGCAATTCAAAACCGACGAGGGGCTGATTACCGCAATTGACGACGTGTCGTTTTCCCTGGATGCCGGCGAAGTCATGGGCCTTGTGGGCGAAAGCGGCTCAGGTAAATCGGTGACCGCAAAATCATTGATGCGGTTGAACCCGGCCAATGCGGTTTACGGGCCGGATACCAAAATCACCCTGCATTTGGATGACGGGCCGGTTGATGTGATGTCATTGAAGCGCGGCAAAGATATGCGGGTTATTCGCGGTGGTGCGATCTCGATGATCTTTCAAGAACCGATGGCCAGCTTTGCCCCCGCGATTTCAATCGGCAATCAAATGATTGAGCAGTTGCAAATTCATACAAATATGAACGCCAAACAAGCGACAGAATTATCGATCGAAATGCTGGATCGCGTGGGTATTTCCGATGCCTCGCAGCGGTTCAAACAATACGCGTTTGAGCTGTCGGGCGGTATGCGCCAGCGCGCCATGATCGCGATGGCGCTGTCCACCAAACCCAAATTGCTGATCGCGGATGAACCCACCACGGCGCTGGATGTAACCATTCAGGCGCAGGTGATTGACCTGATGAAAGATCTGGTGACAGAATTTGGCATGGGCATTGTGTTCATCACCCATGATCTGGGGGTGATTGCCCAAACCGCTGACAAAGTCGCGGTGATGTATCTGTCCCGCGTGGTTGAACGTGGCCCGGTGCGCGATGTTATCCGCAACCCAAGCCACCCCTATACCAAAGGTCTGCTGGCCGCATTGCCAAGCCTTGATGATCTGGATACGCCGCTTCAGGCCATTCCCGGCGATATTCCATCGCCGCTGGAACGCCCGACGGGCTGCGTGTTTAATACCCGCTGCGGCATGAAGGTTGGCGATATTTGCAGCGCGGAAATTCCGAATTTTATTAACATCAATGAAAACCACACGGCCGCCTGCCATTTGTATAGCGAGGGCGCATCATGAGCGACGACAATGTTCTAATCAAAGCCCGCGATCTGTCGGTTCATTTTCCGCTGCGCAACAATACTATTTTTGGCCCGCCGCCGGTGGTCAAAGCCTGCGAAGGCATCAATCTTGATATCGCCAAAGGCAGCTTTTTCGGGCTGGTTGGCGAATCCGGTTCAGGCAAAACCACCCTTGGGCGGGCTTTGCTGAAAGCGGCGCCAATCACGCGCGGGGATGTCAATTATGATGACGGTGAGGCCCAGATTGACCTGACCAATGTCGACAAAAAAGGCCTGAAAGAATACCGCAAACGCGCGCAACTTATCTTTCAAGACCCCTACGCCGCGCTTAGCCCGCGTATGACGGTGCGCGATATTATCGCAGAACCGCTTGAGGTTATGGGGATTACCAAAACCCGCGATGAAACTGATGCCAAAGTGCGTGAAATCGCGGCAAAATGCCGGTTAAATCTTGAACATCTGCGGCGCTTTCCGCATGCATTTTCCGGCGGGCAACGCCAGCGTATCTCAATCGCGCGCGCGCTGGTATCCAACCCGAAATTTGTGGTCGCCGACGAATCCGTGGCGGCGCTTGATGTGTCTATTCAGGCGGATGTGCTTAACCTGCTCAAGGAAATCCAGACCGAAATGGGCCTGACATTCCTGTTTATCAGCCATGACCTAAGCGTGGTTGCGCATATATGTGACCATGTGGCGGTAATGTATCTGGGCCGTTTGGTCGAAACCGCCCCCACCCGACAGCTGTTCGCCAACCCGCGCCACCCATATACCAAGGCGTTGCTGTCAGCAATTCCGTCGCTGGCCCCGGATGACCCGCACAAAGCCCCAAA
>CAZSSS010000004.1:0-19525 GCA_964609255.1 uncultured Rhodobacterales bacterium | reverse complement strand
TTTTGTGATCTGATTTTTTGCACGAAATATGGGCGAGCCATTGCCGGCTGAAATCCCTTTGGTTGCATGATCAAAAGGATTGCGCCAAACTGAAATCAACCAACCGGAGAGACATTATGCGACATTCCCTTTTGACCCTGCCTCTTATTTTAATGCCAGCCTTTGCCATGGCTGAACAAGCCCATCTGCCCAGCAGTATTTCTGCGGTCACGGTTTATGGCAGTGGTGCCACGCTTATTCGTGATGTTGATCTGGCGTTTGGCGCGGGGCAACACCGCATATTGATCAACCTGCCTGCTGATATCATGGGCGACTCTTTGCGTGTGCTGGGGGAAAACGGGCTGCAAATCGGGGTAATCAGCATTGATGATCGCCACGAAACACGTGCCGAACGTGCAAATCTTATGCGCGACAGCATCAAAGCAGAGCTCGACGCGCAAAAGGCTGATCTGCGCGCGCTTCAAGAAGACCGGAGCGAGATTGAACTGACAATTACAGCCGCAAATACCCGCATTGCCATGCTGCGCGCCATTGGTGGCCAGCAAGCCGCTGGCGCGGCAACACCGGAGGGCCTGTCAGGGGCTGCGTTATCCGATCTGGTGGCCGTCGTTGGCAACGAAACCCTAAGCGCGCTGCAAGATATTCAAGCCGCCCAACATGAAATCACCGGAATTGACCTTATTATTGCTGAGGCAACTGAAAGGCTGGCCGAACTGGACGCCGATTATGAAGCCGCTGCTGATCATATTTTACTGAGCATTGATCTGACGGTATCTGAGGGATTTGACGGGGCTTTTCAACTGAAATATCTGTCATCTTATGCGACGTGGCGGCCAAATTATACGTTACACCTAAACAGCGAAACCGGTGTATTGCTGATCGACAGGCAGGTAACCCTGCAACAGGAAACCGGCGAAACATGGGAAAATGCCGCGATTTCGGTTTCAACCTCACAGCCCGGATCTAATTTATCATATAGGCAATTATATGGGCAGAAAGTATCTTATTATAAACCAGAGCCACAGGCAGAAACAGACGACGAATGCGGTGGAGGGGGCTGCGGGTCAATATTCTATGCTGCGCCAGAGGCAGTAGCGATGGAAGCCCCGCGCATAGCCACCACAAGCTTTAGAACCAATGGCCTTAGCGCCAGTTTTGCACTGCCTGCCGGAACGGTGGTTTCGGGCGATGCAGCAGAGGTATCCATTCTGGTCGACCAAGCGGATTTTAACGCAGAAATCACCGCGCGCGTCGCAGTATTCCAGCAACAGACCACGTATTTATACGCTGAGTTCACCAATGAAAGCGCCCTGCCATACCTGCCCGGCCCGGCAGTCTTTTACCGTGATGGCGCCTTTGCGGGCCGTGCCGATCTGATGCCAAGCATCGCAATTGGCCAGCAGATCGACCTTGGCTTTGGCAAAATCGACGGGCTGGTGGTTGACCGCCGCATTATCAACCGCGAAACTGGTGAGTCCGGCGTTTTGACCACCCGCAATGACAGCATTGACGAATATAAAATCACCGTTGAAAACCTGACCAGTTTTGACTGGGACATGATCATTTATGACCGCGTGCCCTATTCCGAACAGGAAGATCTGGAGATCGAGTATTCTGCAGAGCCACGCCCCAGCGAAACCAATATCGACGGACGTCGCGGCGTATTGGCTTGGGAATTCCCGTTAATGGTTGGCGATAAATCCGAAATACTGTTCTCCTATGGCATGGAATGGCCAGACGGAATGGAATTGCGGCGCTAATGCATCTGGAATCTCCGGCTTTCTTTGTGTTACCTGTGTAAAAAGTTGTTTTGGAGATACCCTCATGCCTCGTTATCGTTCCCGCACTTCTACCCATGGCCGCAATATGGCAGGCGCGCGCGGCCTTTGGCGGGCCACTGGCATGACCGACGGGGATTTTGGTAAGCCGATTATTGCGGTGGTAAATTCGTTTACCCAGTTTGTGCCGGGGCATGTGCATCTGAAAGATCTCGGGCAGTTGGTTGGGGCTGAGATTGAGGCCGCAGGCGGTGTAGCCAAGGAATTCAACACCATCGCGGTGGATGACGGCATCGCCATGGGCCATGACGGAATGCTGTATTCCCTGCCCTCACGCGAGGTGATCGCCGATAGCGTGGAATACATGGTTAACGCGCATTGTGCTGACGCGATGGTGTGCATTTCCAACTGTGACAAGATCACGCCGGGCATGTTGATGGCAGCGATGCGCCTGAACATTCCAGCGATATTTGTATCGGGCGGCCCGATGGAGGCTGGCAAGGTTACTATTGATGATCTGGAAATGAAGGTTGACCTGATTGATGCAATGATCGCAGCGGCGGATGATAAATATACCGACCAACAAGTGCAGGATATTGAGGAAAGCGCCTGCCCGACTTGCGGGTCATGCTCGGGCATGTTTACCGCCAATTCGATGAATTGTCTGGCTGAGGTTTTGGGGTTGGCGCTGCCCGGCAATGGCTCAATGCTGGCGACGCACGCCGACCGTCAAATGCTGTTTGAACAGGCGGGGCGTCAGATTGTCGACATCACCAAACGCCATTATGAGGCGGAGGAGCGCGGCTTGCTGCCCCGCGATGTGGCCAGCTTTGAGGCCTTTGAAAATGCGATGACGCTTGATATTTCCATGGGCGGGTCAACAAATACGGTGCTGCACCTGCTGGCGATGGCGCATGAGGGCGGCATTGATTTCACCATGTCAGACATCGATCGCCTGTCGCGCAAAGTGCCAGTTTTGTGCAAAGTCGCGCCCTCAATCGCCAATGTTCATATGGAGGATATCCACCGCGCTGGCGGCATTATGGGCATCGTGGGCGAATTGAACCGAGCCGGGCTGATCCATGCGGATGTGCCAACCGTGCATGCGCCAACCATTGGCCATGCCCTGCAAAAATGGGATATCGCGGTGTCAAATGACCCCGCAGTTGAGGAATTTTACAAAGCCGCACCGGGCGGCGTGCGCACCACGCAGGCGTTTTCGCAAGATCGGCGTTATAAGGACCTGGACCGTGATCGTTTGGGGGGCATCATCCGCTCAGCAGAAAATGCGTTCAGTCAGGATGGCGGCTTGGCGGTGCTCTATGGCAATATCGCCGTGGATGGCTGCATCGTGAAAACGGCGGGCGTGGACGATGACAACCTGAAATTCACCGGCCCCGCGCGGGTGTTTGAAAGCCAAGACAGCGCCGTGAGCGCGATTTTGACGGGCAAGGTGAATGCGGGCGAGGTGGTTCTGATTACGTTTGAAGGCCCCCAAGGCGGGCCGGGCATGCAAGAAATGCTGTATCCGACAAGTTATCTGAAATCCAAAGGTCTGGGTAAAAAATGCGCCCTGCTGACCGATGGCCGTTTTTCCGGCGGCACGTCTGGTCTGTCAATCGGCCATGTCTCACCCGAGGCCGCTGAGGGCGGTTTGATCGGGCTGGTGCGCACAGGCGACATTATCGAGATCGACATTCCAGGCCGCACAATCAATCTGGCCGTATCTGATGACGTGCTGGCTGAACGGCGCAACGCCATGGGACCATTGCCATGGAAACCAACTGAAGTGCGCACAAGGCGGGTATCAACAGCGCTGAAAGCATACGCCGCCTTTGCCAGTTCAGCGGCGCTGGGCGCGGTGCGGGTTTTGCCAGACTAAGGGAACGGTGCGTGGGGACCACGCACCCTACGATACTCTTATATTGCCATCGCAGGCTCGACTTTCTGATCAAATTTGGCGGTGACATTTAACGACATCAGGAGTGATTTATGACAGGCAAAGTCAAATATTTTTCTACGTCATGGTTTAAGAGAAAATCTAAACTAGCCGAAATATTTTTGGGAATTATTCTGCCATCAATATTTCTTTTTATTGGGGCAGTAACGTCCATTGCTGCCAACGGCGGCAGTTTTTGGGAAATTCTAAGTTCTTTCTTTATTCCCTTTCTTCTCCCGATCATGCCGCTTTTCTATTTGGGTCAAAATCCAATGCTCCTAATTACTATTCCTATTTTAATTTTGCTAACTATTTTAGGGGCCAAGTATATTGAAGGACCATTCTTGAGGTATGTAATAGCGTTAATTTATTCTGCGTGGCTTTATCTGAGTGTAATTTCTGAAGCACAGATTTATTAGTCAAAAATGACCTTGTAATGCTACAGGGCGGCTTCACAAAAAATGAGAGTTACGATTGTATTACAACACAACCCGATTTTAGAATCCGTTTATTGTCATCCAAATATTTCAAACATCCTTAAAAAAGCATTCCCAACGCCTTTCCAAACATTTCCGCATCCACATTGCCCCCCGACGCCACGCAGATCACCGCGTCGCCCTCTATTTCATCACCGTGGAACAACGCTGCCGCCAGCGCTACTGCGCCGCCCGGTTCTATTACGATTTTGAGGCGCTCAAAGGCGTGTTTCATGGCGTGCAGGCATTCATCCTCAG
The DNA here is from genome assembly GCA_964609255.1 of uncultured Rhodobacterales bacterium. Taxonomy (GTDB): domain Bacteria; phylum Pseudomonadota; class Alphaproteobacteria; order Rhodobacterales; family Rhodobacteraceae; genus UBA3077. Next base: position 15,074 of record CAZSSS010000004.1, on the reverse strand, counting down.
ATACCACCAGCCCCGCACTGCAATAGGTTTGCATGATTGGAAAGGTAATTTCACCAGAGATAGGCGTGATAATCGCATCACAAATTGACCCGGTCAGGCGTGAATTGCTGACCCGTTTGCCCAATGCCAATGATCGGGCCACATCGTCAAATCCCTCGGGTTCGACGGGGCGCACGGTCATGGCTGGCGCCGCTGCCCCAAGCGCAAGGCATATGCCCGAGGTAAGCCCGCCGCCGCCGCAGGGTGCCAACACTTGCGCCTCGGCTATCCCGCGTTCGGCAGCTTGTGCTGCGATTTCCAATCCAACCGTGCCTTGCCCCGCAATGACCATAGGTTCATCAAAGGGTTTGACCAGCGCCAGATTACTTTGGCGCGCCATCTCTGCGCCCAACGCATCGCGATCCTCGGTTGCGCGGTCATAAAGCACAACCTTTGCCCCCAATGCTTTGGTATTCTCGACTTTTGAAACCGGCGCATCGCTGGGCATAATAATGACGGCCTCAACCCCGTGCATACGTGCCGCCAGCGCTACGCCTTGGGCGTGGTTGCCCGATGAAAACGCAATAACGCCTTTAACATCATGCAGCCCGGACAGGGCAGAATAACCGCCGCGAAACTTGAAGCTTCCTGTGTGTTGCAGGCACTCAGCTTTGATAAACACGCGCCGTCCCGCGATTTCATCCAGAAACGGCGAGGAAAGCATCGGGGTTTTGCGCATCACGGGTTTCAAGCGTTCCGCTGCGGCATGGATCATTTCTATGGTGCTCATAATGCTGCTTTCAACAGGCGCTGGAATACTGCCACCGATTCAGGTTCATCCAGAAACGGCACATGGCCACGATTGGGCACTTTGCCATAGACCATATCAGGCCTGCGAGACCGCATTTTTTCCACGGCCCCATGGCTTAGCAAATCAGAATTTTCACCGTGTAGAACGGCCAAAGGAATACCCGCCATCATGTCAAACAACGGCCACAAATCCGGCGCAGGGGTTTGAGCCTGCTTTAGCATCGCGTCACGCAGTTTCGGGTCATAGGTCAGGCCAACGCCTGTGGTCCCTACATCAAACCAGCGCCGCGCCAGTGTCTGCCATTTTTGATCAGTCAAATCGGGGAAGGCAGCAGCCATATTTTCCCTAAGCGCGATTGTCAATTCATCAAGGTTTTTTGCCTTGGGCATCACACCCAGATAATCCATAATCCGGCTTAACCCCAGCGGGTCCAATTCTGGCCCTATGTCATTAAGCAGCACCGCCGATAACCGCTCAGGCACGGTGGCGGCCAGCACCATTGCAATAAACCCGCCACGCGAGGTTCCCACAATGATTGCTTTGTCCAAACCCAAAAAATCCATGAATTCAACCACATCGCGCGATTCTTGCACGATGTTGTAATTGCTGAAATTCGGATCAAAATCCGAACCTTTACGGCCACGCATGGTCAGCCGTATCAGCCGAATATTGTCTATGACACTGGCAAATTCATCAAAATCCGACAGGTCGCGCGTTAGGCCGGGCAGGCACAGAACTGCAATGCCCGCGCCCTCATCGCGGTAATCCAGCTGCAGGCCGTCCGATGTAAAAAACTTTTTCATATGCTGGCCGCTAATTGCGGGATCCCGGTTAGATCAGACATGATATGTTGTGGCTTTGCGGGCAGTCGGTCCATGGGTTCACCAGCGCGATTAACCCAAACGGTATGAAAACCGTTATGCGCCGCATAAGCCGCGTCCCAGCCGTTTGACGACACAAAAAGCACCTGATCGGGCGTGCAATTAAAATGTTTTCCAACCATGTCATAGACCGATTTATGGGGTTTAAATACGCCAATAGATTGCACGGACAGCACCGCATCAAGCGTGTCACCGATACCAGCGGACGCCACCGCTCCGTCCAGCATATCGGGGGAGCCATTTGACAAAATACCGGTATTTAGCCCCGCCAATTTCAACTGCGCCAGCATTTCCGGGACTTCGGGAAATGCCGCTAGTTCAAAATATAATGCCAGCAAGCGTTCGCGCAATTCGGGCTGCGCCAGCCCCGCAACATCAAGCGCATAATCCAGTCCGTCCTGTGTGACCTGCCAAAAATCGGTATGCGTGTCAGATACGGCGCGCAGCCACGTATATTGCAATTGTTTGGCCCGCCAATCGGCTGCGATCTGCGGCCATTTGGCTGCAAAACCTTCGCGGCCCGGTTCTTTGGCTGCAATTCTTGCAGCAGCGGCCACGTCAAACAAGGTTCCGTAAGCGTCAAAAATGCATGTGGTTACTGGCATTGCCTGTCCTCTTTTTTAATGCCAAACCGCGCTTCTGCTGGTCCAATAACATTGGCGGTTATGGGCATTGAGCTTAGTTAATCATTTACCTTGCTCAGCGTAAAGGCTTGACTTTGCATTGGTATTTTTTACATATGTAGTCGTTACGACTGTTTGATCGATGACTATAGGAAAATAAATGCCCCGATTTACTTTAGGGATTTTGGCATTGTTTGTGTTATCAGACATTGCCATTGCCAACCCCGTATACCAATTGCCCGCAGGCTCTGCCGTTCAAAGCACAGCGTTGCATGTCGCCCAAGTCAATGTTGCAGGACTGGCCGATAGCGACTTGCGACGGCTTAATTTTTATGCTGCGCGATGTCTGGAAACAATGCTGGCGGCTGGCGACACGCCCAATGTTACGGAACTGCAAATGGTGCGTTCAGACATAAGACACCTTATTGATGCCGCCGGCCGATCCGGGTTGGGGCAAGATCAGGTTGCTGATTATTTTCAGGTGGTTATCACCGAAAATTCCGCCGTTTTGCCACCATTTTTCCTGAGCCCGGACGGGCAATTCAACGCCCGTGAATTGTTTTCATCGGTCACCGCGCATTATCAGCTTGCAAATGTGGAGACCGTTAATATTGAGGCCATCAACAATGCTGATATGCTGGCCATTCAAACCATGAGCACCCAAGAATCTGAGAGCACCGAACCGCCGGTTAGCAACACCGGGCAGGACATCGCGCGAATTGACCTACCAGGAATTCCCAACGGAACCAACCCCATAAATCGCGCGGTTCTTGAACGCGTGTTTCTGCGCGGCAATGACTGGGTTATTGAGGTAGCCGTCGGTGATTCCCTCAGCCAATATGCCACCGCGCTTTATGGCAATCGCAATCAATATCGCAGAATATATGAGGCCAATACCAATGTGATGACCACACCGGATGTTCTGGAAGTCGGCACAATTCTGGTTCTGCCGCGCGACCAGTAACCGCGCAGGCATTTACAGGTTTTCGGTCTGGGCCATGCCGGTAACATGATAGCCGCCATCGACAAAAATAATCTCGCCGGTGGTGTGGGCTGAAAGGTCGCTCATCAGATACATCGCGGTGCCGCCCACGCTTTCCAATGTTGCGTTTTGGCGCATCGGTGAATTTTCCTCGGTGCAGCGATAAACCTTGCGTGCGCCACCAATGGCGGCACCTGCAAGGGTTTTCATCGGGCCGGGGCTGACCGCATTCACGCGAATGCCGTCAGGGCCAAGGTCATTGGCCAGATAACGCACGGTGCTTTCCAGCGCCGCCTTTGCCACGCCCATCACGTTGTAATTCGGGGTTACCCGCTGGCTGCCAATATAGGTGAGGGTAACGATTGATCCGCCGTCTTTCATCAAAGGCGCGGCGCGTTTGGCCACATCAACAAGGCTGAAACAGGAAATATCCATCGAATTCAGGAAATTGGCGCGTGTGGTGTTTAAAAACCGGCCGTTTAGTTCTTCTTTGTCGGAATAGGCAATGGCATGGACCAAAAAATCCATGCTGCCCCATTCAGATTTCAGCCGGTCAAAGACCGCATCCAAAGATGTTTCGGATTGCACATCCGCATCAAGCACCAGCGTTGACCCAAGGCTTTCGGCCAAGGGTAGCACACGTTTGCCAAAGGCCTCACCTTGATAGGTAAAGGCCAGTTCAGCACCCTGACCCGCCAATGCCTGCGCGATACCCCATGCGATTGACCGGTTATTTGCAACACCCATCACAAGCCCGCGCTTGCCTTTCATCAAATTCGACATATAAATTTACCCGTTAAATTTGCTCAGGGCCAGGGTGGCGTTTGTGCCGCCAAAACCAAAGCTATTTGAAAGAATAGTATCAAGCCCGGCGTTATCGCGCCGTTTTGTTACAATTTCGTCTTTGTGCAACGCCGGATCAAGTTCGGTAATATTGGCAGAGGCCGCGATATAATCATCCTGAAGCATCAGCAGCGAATAAATTGCCTCTTGGGCGCCGGTGGCCCCCAAGCTGTGGCCGGTCAGGGATTTTGTTGATGAAATCGGCGGCGTGGACCCTTCACCAAATACATTGCGCACGGCTATTACTTCGACTACGTCGCCCGCCGGGGTTGAGGTGCCATGGGCATTGATATACGAAACCTTGTGGTCGCCCAATGTTGACATCGCCAATTTCATTGACCGTTCGCCGCCTTCACCGCTGGGGGAAACCATATCATGACCGTCAGATGTTGCACCATATCCGGTCACTTCGGCATATATTTTTGCACCCCGCGCCAAGGCGTGTGACAATTCTTCAAGCACAATAATCGCGCCGCCACCGGCAATCACAAAACCATCGCGTGTTGCATCAAAGGCACGGCTGGCCAATTCGGGGGTTTCATTATATTTGCTGCTCATCGCGCCCATGGCGTCAAACAGGCAAGAAAGCGTCCAGTCCAGCTCCTCACCGCCGCCAGCAAAAACGATGTCTTGCTTGCCGAACTGAATTTGTTCAACCCCGTTGCCAATGCAATGGGCTGATGTGGAACAGGCTGAAGTAATTGAATAATTCACGCCCTTGATCTTGAAGGGTGTCGCAAGGCAAGCGCTGGTGGTTGAGGACATGCCCCGTGTCACCATAAACGGCCCCATGCGTTTGGGGGATCCTTTTTCAATGACAATTTTATGGGCGTTAAACATGTGATGCGTTGATGGCCCGCCAGAGCCGACAACCAAACCGGTGCGCTCATTGGAAATTTCAGCCGGTTCCAGCCCGGAATCCTTTATCGCCTGCTGCATCGCGATAAACGTAAAGGCAGCCCCGTCACCCATAAAGCGCAGATCGCGCTTATCGATATGTTCTTTAACATCGATATCAGGCTTACCTTGAATTCGGCTACGAAACCCGTGGGTTTCATGGTCTGGCGCAAATGAAATGCCGGATTTGCTGGTTTTAAGCGAGGTATTCACCTGCGCAGCATCCACCCCGATTGAGGATACAATTCCGATTCCTGTAACAACAACACGACGCATTTTATATCCTTTATTCTGGCTTAACCCGCATATAGGCATATATACAGCGAAAAACGAGAGGCAATTATTCCTGAAACAACCCGACTTTCATGTCGGTTACGCGATAAGCCACTTCTCCGTCGACTTTAACGGTGCCATCAGCCACGCCAAGTTTCAAACGGCGGTCGATCACACGGGTGAATTGCACATCATATTCCAGCAATTTTTTGTCCGGTGTGATCATACTGGTCAGCTTAACTTCACCAACACCCAACGCGCGGCCTTTGCCCTGCATATTGCGCCAGCCAAGGTTAAAACCGGTTAATTGCCACAATCCATCAAGCCCAAGACAGCCCGGCATCACCGGATCTGACAGGAAATGGCACTGAAAAAACCAAAGATCCGGGTGAATATCAAACTCGGCGGTAACGTGGCCTTTGCCATGGTCGCCGCCATCAGCAGAAATATCGGTGATGCGGTCCATCATCAACATCGGCGGAGCCGGTAAAAGCGCGTTACCAAGACCAAACATTTCCCCCCGGGCACATTCCATCAGGGATTCTTTGTTAAAGAAAGTCGGGCGTTCATTCATTTTTGGCTGCATCCTTTGGCTCTTGCAAACGTAATATTACAAAACCGTAACATTTGCACACATATGGGCGCAATAGGTCAGTTCATATCTGCAAATTCGCCGCGGCCAAAACATGGCCAAAAAACCTATCCGCAGGCCACGTGAACAATTGTTCCATTCGCTGTAATGCCTATATTTAAGCGTGAGCGCACCGCGTCACGGGTAAACACTGTGCCAGGCCGGATAATTCTTGTGCCCTCGGGCAAAGTTACAGCAGCCAAAGCCGATTCATTTTGGTTCATCAAAGATTGCAAACCGGCAGCACCACAATCACCGCTGACCATCGTTGGTGTTGAAAGACTGCCAGCCGCGTTGGTCGGGGTCATTTCAAAACTTCCCTCAGGCAAACAGCCGCTAACAAGCATGGCGCAGGCAAATACACTTATCTTTTTCATAATTACGCTCCCAAATACGATTAACACTTCATTAACACATCATAAATCAGGCAGAATTTTGACACAGCACCGGAAAACAGCAAATTAGTCGAATCACCGCAGACCAACACCAGTCTTTAAATGCGTAATTTCAATCATTTAACTTAGGGTTGTATGATTCGAATCAATTAAGGTGGCGAATTCCTTCAGAGATCCGAAAAATTACTAATTTTGCTAATTATTTTATCCCGCATTTTCAGCTAGTTATTCAATCTTTACAATATTTTAACTGCCTATGTCGTGAACACGACATAGGCGCGGAAATTCCTTGTTATGTAGTATGTGTTCAAAGCGTCGTTGTGCCTGACCAATTACCGGTCAGGTAAAAGTATGTGTGCTGTCAGGGTTTGAGGTTTTTTTCCAATTCTCCGGGCAAGTTTTTTAAAAGTAGCGACCGCAAACACGCAGAATGATGTTCCTTCTTGGCGGCAGGATATCCTTTTCGGCGACAAAAAATAATTTGCCGTAGGCGGATTTCGGCGCTTTGAACACTTTCTTAAATCATATGCTTGCGCCAGCGAATTCCCTCAAATACTAATCGCGACATGCAGTCACCAAACGATAACAGTGTTCGATTCCCGCATCTTTTGAAAACAAAGCTGCTGCAAAACCTGCCTGACAGCCTAAAGCGGAAATATCTGAACAGTTGTGAGGTGAAATCCCACAGCCCCGAAATAAATTTCATTGAGCAGGGCGAAGTCGCAACAGGTATTTTTCTTGTTGCTCATGGATGTGTTGAAATCTCTCGGTTGAACCCTGCCGGGCAAAATGTTTTTATGTCTCTGGCTGAGGTGGGCGATTGCGTGGGTGAAATTGAGGCGGTTGCCGTAAAACAATCCATCGCCAGTTGTTCGGGCAAAAAGGGCACGATTTTACTGTTTCTACCGCGTAAACTATTGGTGGAATATCTGGGCAATATCGAGTTCGTCAAAAACCTGTCGCTGATTTTTCTGGAGCGAATGGACAATAACAATTCTTTCCGCTCCATCGACAAACTTGATCCGGTCAGCATGCGGCTGCGGTCATATTTGAATTTTATGTCTGTGCGAAATGCTACTATTGACAAAAGTCAGGCAGAACTTGCTGCCATTATTTGTTGCTCTCGACAGACAATGAACAAAGAGCTTGGGGTCTTGCGTAAAAAGGGCATTATTGATTTGCAAAGCGGCGCTGTTGTCATTCTTGACCGTGAAAATCTGGCCGAGGGGGTCGACCAGCCTTAAACAGCGATGGAATCGAACATGGCGCTGCGCGCTTATCGGTTCATCCGGTTTTCGATCAACTCCTCTACGACGCTGGGATCTGCCAATGTCGATGTGTCGCCAAGCGCCCCGAAATCATCCTCAGCGATTTTACGCAGAATGCGGCGCATAATCTTGCCGGATCGAGTTTTAGGCAATCCCGGTGCCCATTGCAACAGGTCCGGTTTGGCAATCGGGCCAATTTCCTTGCGCACCCATTGTTGCAATTCAGCCCGCAGATCATCGGTATATTCTTCGCCGGCCATCAAGGTGACATAGGCATAAATACCTTGGCCTTTGATGTTGTGCGGATAGCCGACCACGGCGGCTTCGGAAACTTTGGGATGCGCCACAAGCGCCGATTCTACTTCGGCTGTGCCCATGCGGTGGCCCGAAACATTGATCACATCGTCAACGCGGCCGGTTATCCAGTAATAACCGTCAGCATCGCGTTTGCAGCCATCGCCGGTAAAGTAATAACCTTTGTAATCTGCAAAATAGGCGCTGAGGAAGCGCTCGGGGTTTTGAAACACGCCGCGCATCATGCCCGGCCAGCTTTCGCGCATACACAGCACGCCTTCGGCCTCAAGGCTGGTGATTTCCTGCCCGGTTTGCGGGTCAAGGATGATCGGTTCAATGCCAAAAAATGGCCGTGTTGCCGACCCCGGTTTCAGCACCGTGGCACCGGGCAGCGGCGTTAACATAATACCGCCGGTTTCGGTTTGCCACCAAGTATCAACGATGGGGCAATTGCCTTTGCCGATGGTGTGGAAATACCATTCCCATGCCTCGGGATTGATCGGTTCGCCGACCGAACCAAGGGTGCGGAGCGAAGAAAGGTCTTTGCCCTCAACAAAGCTGTCGCCTTGGGCCATCAATGCGCGAATGGCTGTTGGCGCGGTGTAAAAAATATTGACGTTGTGTTTTTCGCAGACATCCCAGAAACGCCCTGCATCGGGGTATGTTGGCACGCCTTCAAACATCAACGTGGTGGCGCCATTGGCCAGCGGGCCATAGACGATATAGCTGTGGCCGGTTACCCAGCCCACATCAGCGGTGCACCAGTAAATATCGCCATCATGGTAATCAAAAACATATTGATGGGTCATGGAGGCATAAAGCAAATAACCGCCAGTGGAATGCACAACGCCCTTTGGTTTACCTGTGGAACCCGATGTATAAAGGATAAACAGCGGGTCTTCGGCGTTCATGGGTTCAGCAGGGCAATCGGCGGAGGCTTTGGCCATCTCAGCCGTATAATCGTAATCACGACCAGCCTTCAGGCCGGTATCTGCGCCGGTGCGCGCCACCACCAATGTGGTTACATCGCCGGAAATTTCCAGTGCCGCGTCTACGTTTGATTTCAGCGGAGTGTTGCGCCCGCCGCGCGGGGCCTCATCTGCTGTAACCACCAGTTTTGCACCGGAATCGGCAATGCGCGACCCCAATGCCTCGGGCGAGAAACCCGCGAAAACAATGGAATGCACTGCACCGATACGCGCGCAGGCCAGCATGGCATAGGCGGCCTCGGGGATCATCGGCATATAAAGCACCACACGGTCGCCTTTGCTGACGCCCAGATTTTTATAAACATTTGCCAGACGGCTGACTTTTTCATGCAATTGGTTATAGGTTATTTTGCTATCAACGCTTGGATCATCGGATTCCCAGATGATCGCGACCTGATCGCCGCGCGTTGCCAGATGGCGGTCAACACAATTGGCGCAAACATTCAGTTCACCGTCTTCAAACCATTTGATTGACACGTTGTCATAATCAAAACTGCTGTTTTTAACTTTTGTAAATGGCGTAATCCATTGAAGACGTTCCCGCGCCAGCTTGCCCCAGAATGCATCCGGGTCTTTGATAGATTCTGCATACATTTCTTTGTATTGGGCATCATTCAGGTGTGCCCGCGCGATGACCTCAGCTGAGGGCGGGTGGATATGTGTTTCTGTCATGATATTAACCTTTGATTAGATCGCCAGATATTCTTCACGAAGCTGCTTATTTTCCAAAACCTCTGAGGCGGTGCCGTCAAAAACCACATGCCCTGTGTCCAGAATTACCGCCCTGTCAGACAGTTTTAGCGCAGCCACCGCATTTTGTTCAACGATAATCGTGGTGATGCCCAGTTCCTTGATCTCCAGCAAGGTTTTTTCAATCTCCTGCACGATTACCGGCGCAAGGCCTTCATAGGGTTCATCAAGCAACAACAATTTCAGGTCGCGCGCCAGCGCCCTGCCGATGGCCAGCATTTGCTGTTCACCACCCGAAAGCGTGGTGCCTTCTTGTTTGCGACGCTCCCCCAGACGGGGGAAAAGTTCAAAAATCCGTTCAACCGACCAGCCATGCGGCGGGGCGATTTGTGCCAGTTTCAGGTTTTCCTCAACGGTCAGGCCTTGAATAATACGGCGGTCTTCAGGAACCAGCCCAACCCCCGCCTGTGAGGCCTGATAGGTTTTCATCTCGTGCAGCGGTTGGTGGTCCAGCCAGATTTCACCGCTGGTGACCATGGGGGCATCCAGCCGTGCAATACTGCGCAAGGTGGAAGTTTTCCCAGCCCCGTTTCGGCCCAACAGCGCCAGAATCTCGCCTTCGTGCACGTTAAAGCTAACGCCTTGCACGATATAGCTTTCGCCATAATAAGCGTGGATGTCATGCACCGATAAATATGCGGGTTTGTTGGTTTCGTCGTTCATACTTCGGCCTCCCCTAGGTAAGCTTCGCGCACTTTTGGGTGGCCTTTGATGTTTTCCGGCAGGTCTTCGGCAATAATCGCGCCTTGGGCCAGCACCGAAATGGTGGTGGCGAGGCTGAATACAACATGCATGTCGTGTTCAATGATCACCATGGTAATGCCGCGCGACCCGCTGATATGTTTCAGCAAATCAATGGTGTTATTGGTATCGGCCCGCGCCATACCGGCGGTGGGTTCATCCAGCAACAGTAATTTTGGTTCCTGCACCAGACACATTGCCATTTCCAAACGGCGCTTATCGCCCCGTGAAAGCGACCCGGCATGCTGGGTCATTTTTTCCTTCATGCCCATGTCTTCCAGAATATGTTCGGCCTGATCTTTGATGTCATTGTCCCGGTTAACCCGGGCAAAAGCGTTGATCTTAAACGCGCCGTCACGGTGGGCATAACAAGGGATCATCACGTTTTCCATGACCGAAAGGTCGGTAAAAATCTCGGGGGTTTGAAACACACGGGAAATCCCAAGCTGGTTGATCTGGTGTGGTTTATGGCCAAGCACTGCTTTGCCATCAAACATAACCGACCCCGTGTCGGGCTTCAGCTTGCCAATCAAGCAGTTCAGGAATGTTGATTTTCCCGCACCATTTGGCCCGATCAGGGCATGAACGGACCCTTCAGCCACATCCAAATTCACGTTATTCAACGCATGTAATCCGCCAAAATGTTTGTTGACGTTCTGGACCTCAAGAATACCCATTACGCGGCCTCCTGCTTGGATCGCCCGAATATCCTGTTGCCGATACGTTTGCCGCCATCAACCAAGCCGCCGGGCAGGAAGATCACCACGATCATAAACAAGGCACCAAGGGTAAGTTCCCAGCCTTTGCCAACAAAATGTTCGGTCATCAGCACCAATAGATTGGTCAGCCATTCCGGTGCAAACGAGAACCAGCCATGCAAGGTATGTTCATTGATCTGGCTAAGAACCGAGTTGAAATAACGGATAAATACCGCGCCAAGCATCGGGCCAATAAGCGTGCCGGAGCCGCCAAGCACCACCATCAAAACCACCTCGCCGCTGGCTTGCCATTGCATGCGATCCGCGCCCGCAATCGGGTCCATCGTGGCCAGCAATCCGCCGGCCAATCCGGCAAACATGCCGGAAATCACAAAAGCCGCCAATGTATAAGGCCGGGTGCTAATGCCAGTATAATTCAGCCGTGTCTGGTTGGTTTTTACCGCCCGCAGCATCATGCCAAAAGGCGAGCGGAAGATCCGCAACGCGACATAGAAAGACAGGATCAGCAGGGCCGCGCAGACATAATAGCCATAATTGAATTGCAGCTCATAACCCAAAATCGTCGGGTTCCAGAACACTTCTTTCATTGGCAGGCCAAACAGGTTGGTTGAGGGCAGCACCCCCTCTATTCCTGCGGAATCCAGCACACGCGGGTCATGCAAACGCAGTTGCAAACCGGTTTCGCCGTTGGTCAGCGGGGTAAGCACCGAATAAGCCATGTTATAGCTCATCTGGGCAAAGGCCAGTGTTAGGATGGAAAAGTAAATGCCAGAACGGCGCAGCGAAACATAACCGATGATCAGTGAAAATATCCCGGCAATAATCACCGAGAATATCAGCGCAGGCAGAATATTCATGGTCAGCAATTTGAACATCCACATTGCGGCATATGAACCGACACCCAAAAAGGCCGCGTGGCCAAAAGATAAGTATCCGGTCAGGCCAAACAGAATGTTGAACCCGATGGCAAAAATGCCGTAAATCGCAAAGCGTTGCATCAGGTCGGGATAGGCGGCGCCGGTGGGCGCAAGTATCAACGGAAAGGACAGGATGATAATTGTAAAGATGATCATCAGGCGTTTGTCTTTGAATGCAAACATTTGCTTATTCCTCCATTACGCCGGCTTTGCCCATAAGGCCGCGCGGTCGCACCAGCAGGATAATCACTGCCACTAGGTAAATGATAATTTGGTCGATGCTGGGCAGGCCAACGGCCTCAAACGCGTTTTTCACGCCCGGCATTGATGCAAAGCTTTCCAGAATGCCCAGCAAAAACCCGGCCGCAACCGCACCGGGCAGACTGCCCATGCCGCCAACAACCACAACCACAAAGCTGAGCACAAGAAAATCCATGCCCATACTGAACACCGGTTGATTAACGCCCGTATACATCGCCCCCGCAAGCCCCGCGACAGCCGCAGCAACCCCGAACATGATGGTAAACCGCCGGTCAATATTGATGCCCAGCAACCCTACGGTTTCACGGTCCGACATACCGGCCCGAACGACCATGCCAAAAGTGGTGAACCGCAGAAACGAGAATATCCCGCCCAGCACCAGCACCGCAAAAACAAAATAAACCAGCCGCCAATAGGGGTAAATCACTTTGCCCGCATCCAGGCCAACCATCACGCCAAAATCCAGCGCGCCTTTAAAAGCATCGGGTGCAGACATCGGCACCGGCTCTGAACCAAAGAAAATCTTGATGACTTCTTGCAAAACAATGGCAAGGCCAAAGGTGACCAATATTTGGTCAGCGTGTGGGCGTTTATAGAAATGACGTATCAGCCCGCGCTCCATGACCACACCGATTGTGATCATAATTGGCACCGCAAACAAAAGGGAAATCGGAATGGTATAGTCGATCATAAACGTGCCGAAACTACCGAACCATTCCTCAACATAGGGGGTTTTGATTTTGGCCGGATTGCCAAGAAAATCGGTTTTTGTCGGATCAAGGACAACTTTGGAAATTGCCAGAACCTTGGACAGGGTCACCGCCACAAAAGCGCCGAACATAAACAATGCCCCGTGGGCAAAGTTGACCACGCCCAGCGTGCCGAAAATCAAGGTCAAGCCCAAGGCAATCAGCGCATAGGCGCTGCCTTTGTCCAACCCGTTTAAAATTTGAAGAAATATGGCGTCCATGACCGTCTCCGGAAAGTATCAGAATTGTTAATGCTGCGTATCGCAGAAATCCGGCCGCCGCACTTAATGCCGCGGCCGGAAAGAATTTTTGCTATTCAGCCTTAGCCGCCTGCGTTACAGGCACCCAAAGCACCGCCTGCAAACATTGGGTGATCCACTGGATACTCAACTTGCGAACGAGGTGTGACCTGAACAACTTCCAGAAGGTCGAACTCTGATGTCGGGTTTTCTTTCCCGCGCACCACAAGAACGTCTTTGAAGCACTGGTGATCGCCCGCACGGTAATGCGTAGGACCATTGCCCAGACCGTCAAAGTCAAAGCCTTCAAGCGCTTCGGCAACACCACAAGGGTTGTGGGTTCCGGCACGTTCACATGCATCTGCATAAAGCAGTGTCTGACAGTAAACAGTGTGCGCAGCCTGCGATGGCGGGAAGCCATACTCTTGACCAAACGATTGAACGAATGCTTTCGAACCTTCGTCTTGCAAGGACCAGTGCCAGTTGGTTGAACCAAAGATGCCTTTAACGTTTTCGCCAGCACCACGAGCCATCAGGCGCGAGTAAAGCGGCACAACGATCTCAAAGTTCTTGCCGTTAACCATTTTGTCCCGAAGGCCAAACTGAACCGCAGAAGTCAGCGAGTTGATCATGTTACCACCGTAGTGGTTCAGAACCAGAACATCAGCGCCAGAGTTCAGAACCGGAGCAACGTAAGACGAGAAGTCTGTCGCTGTCAGTGGTGTCAGAACATTCGCAGCAGTTGTCCAGCCTTTGGCTTCAGTTGCAGCCTGAATGGATTCTTGCTGTGTCCAGCCCCAAGTATAGTCAGCGGTCAAGTGGTAAGCTACACGATCGGTGCCATACATTTCAGCCAACACAGGCGCAAGCGCCGCACCAGACATATAGCCGTTAAAGAAGTGACGGAAGCCGTTGGCTTTTTTGTCTTTACCGGTTGTGTCGTTTGAGTGTGTCAAACCAGCCATAAAGATAACGCCGGCCTCTTGGCACAAGCCTTGAACAGCGATTGCAACACCCGAGGACGAACCACCAGTGATCATCACTGCGCCGTCTTTTTGGATCATGGATTGTGCAGATGCACGCGCCGCGTCAGATTTGGTTTGGGTGTCGCCGGTTACGAATGTAACCTCTTTGCCCAGAATACCATTGCCTTGCAATGCGTTGGACGAGAACGTGTTCATCATCCCGCCGTCGCCCTGACCATTCAAGTGCTTCACAGCAAGTTGGTAAGCGCGCAGCTCATCCGCACCCTCATCAGCATAAGCGCCGGTTTGGGGAACGTTGAAACCAAGCGTTACCGTGCTGCCGGTTGGCGCGTTGGTATAACCCGCGTGGCTGGCAGCCGTCAGGATCGTCGGCATCGCCATACCAGTGCCAATAACGGCACCGGATTTAAGCAACCCGCGACGGTTTATTTGAAAATTAGACATGAATAACCTCCCATTCGTGTCGGTTTATGACCGAGATTCGGTCGGCCATTATGGCCCATGTCCATATTGGCGTGAATTGTTAATTTTGCAATAACTTATTGGTTATGTTGCGTAATCTTGTAAATTGTTTATTATTAATCTTTAAGACATTGTAAATTAATTTACATTGCAGCGCAGCAAGAGGTTGAAACAAATGCGAAAATCACTGGCGGGAACCCGTATTCGCGAAGCACGTCGCAAGGCTGGTATCACCCAGAAAGCCCTTGCGGAGGCGGCAGGCGTCTCCGCAAGCTATCTCAATTTGATTGAACACAATCGCCGCGCTGTTGCTGGCAGGGTCATGCTGGGCATCGCCCGCGCATTGAATGTGCCACCAGCATCGCTTGCTGATGGTGTTGGTTC
>CAZSSS010000003.1:0-19796 GCA_964609255.1 uncultured Rhodobacterales bacterium | reverse complement strand
TAATTTGGCCAGTGTTACCGCCCGGACCTCTCGTTTGGTCATGGTGCCATCATGGATAAATACCTCATCCGATAGGCCCGGAACCCGCGGGATCAGGGCCGCATCCGGCGCGGCAACGCATTCGACCGCAAGGGTGTTGAAGGCGGGCACTTCGTGGGTCCAATCCTCGGCCATGCTTTCAAACCGTTGTTCATCAGCCCCGCCCATTGCTGCCAAAACTGTCATTTTGCTGCGACCAAAACCGCGCTGAGACAGGAATTTGGCGATTTGGCTCGGTGTTTCAGCGCCCGTGGTTAAAATGAGTAACCGCACATCCGGCTGGATAAAGGCGATCATTTGCTCAACAGGGCGGCCATGCACGGTTAAGGTTTCAAGGTCAGCCATGCTCCACCCCATGCGCGCCGCGGCCAGTTGAAAGGCTGAGACTTGCGGGTGATAAGTAATTTCGCTGCTGTGAATATTACGGCCAATTCGTGCGCCAACCGAAAACCAAAGCGGGTCTCCGGTGGCCAGCACCACAACCCGTTTGCCGCGCATGTTTTCCAGTTGATCAATAAGCGCATTAAACGGGCTTGGCCATGCCACCATCTCAGCTGTGGCATTGGCTGATAATACATGATGCCGCGCCCCGCCCACAATCACTTCGGCGGCCTCAAGCACAGCGCGGGTGGCCGGGGTCAGGCCGTCTAGCCCGTCTTCACCAATGCCGACAATATGCAGCCAAGGGGTCATTTATTTTTCCTCCGGTAAGCCAGCCGCCAGCGCATTGAGCGCTGCTGATGCCATGGCTGAGCCGCCTCTGCGGCCCAATAATGCCAGATATGGCACGCTTTGCTTATTGGCGGCAAGCTCGGCTTTGCTCTCAGAGGCACCAACAAAGCCCACCGGAAAGCCAAGGATGGCAGCGGGTTTGGGCCAGCCTTGGTCAAGCCGTTCCAGCACATGAAACAGCGCGGTGGGGGCGTTGCCGATCACCACGATTGCGCCCTCGATATGGTCGCGCCACAGTTCCACCGCTGCTGCTGAGCGGGTTGTGCCAAGGGATTTTGCCATGCCGGAAACACGGGGATCATTCAATGTAACCAGAACCTTGTTATTTGGCACATAGCGCCGAATGATGCCCGAACTGACCATTTCGACGTCGCACAGGATGCTAGCACCGGCCAGAATTGCCATATTCGCCGATTCCGAAACATTTTTTGAGTAGCGCAAGTCGTGTGGTATATCTGTCATACCGCACGCATGGATCAGCCGGATAGCAACGCTGTGCAGATCATCGGGCAGGCCGGACAGATCCGCCTCGGCGCGCACCGTGGCGAATGAGCGTGCATAAATTGCCGAAGGGTTTTTCTCGTAGATCACTGCTTTAGCCGGTCTCGCACGGATTCCGGCCCGTGCGGGTGATCGGCCTGCGGGTATTCAGGGTGTGAATGGTCATGAGGGTGGTCATGGGTATGGCCGTGATCATGTCCGTCATGATGGTGATGGCCGATGTCCAAGCGGCAAGCACCGGTGCAAAAATCATCACACAGATCGCAGGTTTCCACGGTGGCGCCGGGGGCGTTGGCGCCTTGGCCCTCAACGTGGTGGTGGTGGCTTTCTTGGGCCATGCCCTGCTCGGCCTCAAAACCCAGAATTTGTTCGCGGTATTTGCACATGCCGCAATTCATATTATTGTTGCCCGCAACGATCTCTCGCACTCGCTCAGCAAAGGTATCAATGACGGCGTCATGATCATTCAGGTATCCGGCTTTGATGAAATCAATATCGGGGTAACGCGCGGATGCTTCGTCAGTAAAGCCGTAAATCCGGTCGATCAGCACGCCGGTAAACAGAAAATACGGGAAGACAATAACCCGTTTATAGCCCAGCTTGGCCACATGGTTTAAGCAAGGTTCGACCAAGGGGAACGTCACGCCGGAATAACCAACCTCCATCCAGCCAAAACCCATGCCTTCGGTCAGCAACCGCGCCACTTTGCTGACATTGCCGTTGGCGTCAGGGTCAGACGCGCCGCGCCCGATCACCACAAGGCAGGTTTCATGCAAGGGCAATTCGCCATGTTCTTTATTGGCGGCATCCACGGCCTGCTGAATGCGCTCCGACGCGGCGGTCAACATTTTTGGATCAACACCCAGTTCGCGGCCATATTCCACGGTAATATTATGCTTGACAGCATAGGTGTTCAGCACTGTTGGAATATCGTTTTTGGCGTGCATCGCGGCAAAAAGCATGCCCGGCACTGCCAGAATATGGTCACAGCCCGCGTTGCGCAGGTTATCCAGCCCGTCGCGCATCACCGGGTTGGCGAATTCCAAATATCCGTAATCCACCGGCCAATCGGGGAAATGCTCACGCAGGCGCTCAGCCAATATCGCAAATTCGTCCACTGCTGCTTGGCTGCGTGACCCGTGGCCGCAAACCATTACTCCGTATTTTGGCATATAATTGTCCTATTCGAGTTTCAATCGCAGCACCCGAAAGGGAATGGCCTGTGCCATTTCCGACAGTTTTTGCCAAATGCCCCCGTTTTGGGTCAGCTTTGGCAAAACGCTCTTTCAGCCCTTTTGGGCACCATCAGCAACATGGGTAAGCCCGATTGAAACCTGTTGCAAGCCTGATTGCGACCGAATTGGGCGAAAATAACCTTTGCATCTGGGCAGCGGCCATTTATGGACAGCCTATGCAAAAGATAACCATAGAACGATTAGGCCAGCAAGGTGACGGCATTGCCGATGACGGCAGCTTTGTGCCGTTTTCCTTGCCCAGCGAAACCTTTGACACAGATGGTAAACGTCTGAACGATTCCACGGATCGCGTTTCGCCAGTGTGCAAGCATTTCGGGCAGTGTGGCGGGTGCAGTTTGCAGCATGCTTCGGATGCATTTTTGGCCGACTGGAAGCAAGACGTGGTGCGCCGCGCGCTTTTTGCCCAAGGGCTGGAGGCCGTGTTTAAGCCGGTTAAAGTTTCACCGCCAGCATCGCGCCGCCGCGTTGTTTTTAGCGGTCGCCGCACCAAAAAAACCACCGTAGTCGGGTTTCACGGGCGGGCGTCTGATACGGCATTTGCACTGGAGGAATGCGCGCTTGTTGTGCCTGAATTACTAAACGCATTGCCCGCCTGCCATGAAATTGTCCGCACCGGCGGATCACGCAAGGGAGAGGTAAAAATAGCCGTTTCCCTGTGTGATTCCGGCCTTGATATCGATGTTTTGCAAGCCAAGGAGCTGGACCAGCCTTTGCGTGGCAAACTGGCGATATTGGCTGAAAAGCATGATCTGGCGCGGTTGGGCTGGAATGGCGAAATAGTTGCGGCGCGCCGCCGTGCTGCCCAGCATTTTGGCAAGGCTGAGGTTATCCCGCCGCTGGGGGCTTTTTTGCAAGCCACTAAGCCTGGCCAAGATGCGCTGGTGGCAGCGATGCGGCTGGCCGTTGGTGATGCCAAAAATATCGCGGATCTGTTTGCCGGCTGTGGCACATTTGCAATTCCGTTATCCGAAAATGCCAAAGTGCTGGCGGTTGAAAGCGACGCGGAGATGCTCAGCGCGCTGGACGCTGGCTGGCGGTTTGCGCAAGGCCTGAAAACCATCCAGACCGAGGTCCGGGACCTGTTTCGCCGCCCGCTTGTGCCGCTTGATCTGCGTAAACTTGATGCGGTGGTCATTGACCCGCCGCGCGCCGGGGCCAAGGCGCAAATGGCTGAGCTGGCGAATTCCGTTGTGCCGGTGATCGGCGCGGTTTCGTGTAATCCCGTTAGTTTTGCACGAGACGCCAAAATGCTGGTTGATGCAGGGTTTCGCCTTGATTGGGTGCAGGTTATTGACCAGTTTCGTTGGTCAGGCCATGTGGAAATCGCCGCACGGTTCAGCCGCTAGGCACGCCTATTTTTCCCATGTCGCAAGTTTGAACGCTGCAAACACAAAAAACGTCCCCAACCCGGCTTCGATATAGCGGCGTGCGCTGGCATATGCCGCGCGAACGCTAGCAGCCGAAAGCGCGATGGCCCAAGCGCCATGGCATGTAAATGAGATCAAAAATGCACCCGCAATGAATAACGCAATAATCCCGATGCCGCCGCCTTCGGTTGCGCCGATTGAAGCAATCGCAAGCCAAAAAGCAATCGCTTTTGGGTTGGTTACTTGCAAAAGATAACCGGCCAGAAACAGCTTTCGCGCGGACCGTTTATTTGCTGAAACCAGTTGGAGCAAAGGCGGGTGTATTGCTTTTTTGAAGGCGCCATAAGCCAACCACAAAAGATAAGCGGCCCCGATTATTCGAAGCACCGCCATGCCCCAAGCGATTTGGGACAAAACCAGACCAATACCGAGCAGCGTAAGAATATTTATCGTAATGCTGCCCAAAGCAATTCCCAAAGTCGCGATCAAAGCTGGCGCGCGGCCTTCGGTTGTGGCTATGCCAATCAGCAAGGCCACCGATGGCCCGGGGGAGGATGCCGCCACCAGTAAAATCGCATAGGCTGCGATAAAACCGGGTAAGAAATTTGCAAATTCAGTCATAATTATCTGATCCATCTGATTAAGGCGGGCGTCTTAAAATTTTATCGGCATAATTTAAATAACGCCCGATTTTGGGCGGACAAAGTTATTTGCCAAGCTATAACGGCTTATGCTTTTTGACCTTCCAAACCATGCCACGCTTTATAAGGCCTTACAATCCCGCGATGACAGTTATGCGGGGCGGGCTTTTGTGTGTGTTTCGTCAACCGGTATTTTTTGCCAGCTAAATTGCCCGGCACCGGACCCAAAACCGGAAAATTGCCGGTTTGTTGAAACGGTGGCGGAATGCATTGAGGCCGGATTTCGCCCCTGTAAACGCTGCCATCCGCTTGGCCTTGCTGCGGATACAGACCCGGCGGTGCAGGTTTTGTTGACAGCGCTGGCACAAAACCCGCAAAAACGGTGGTATGAGGCAGATATCAAAAACCTCGGCTATGATCCCTCAACCATCCGGCGCGTGTTTAAGCGGTATTTTGGCAGCACATTTCTGGAAATGGCCCGCACGGCGCGCCTTAAACAAGGGTTTGAAACATTGTCCGATGGTGGCCGTGTGATTGATGCGCAGCTTGATGCGGGGTTTTCGTCTCCGCATGCTTTCCGGTTGGCATTTGCCAAATTGCTTGGGGTTCGGCCCTCAGATTTTGGTGAAAACCCGCTGGTTAAGGCTGATTGGTTTGATACACCATTGGGCAATATGATTGCTGTCAGCGACAAAACCCATTTGCATATCCTTGAATTTTCAAACCGCAAAGCCCTGCCTGCTGAGCTTCGCGCGCTTAAACAATCGGTAAAAGGGGCGATTGGCATCGGGCGGTTTGCCCCGATTGAGCAAATAGAAACAGAGCTAGCGGATTTCTTTGCCGGCAAATCTGCGGTATTCAAAACCAAACTGGCAATGAAAGGCACGCCCTTTACCAAACAGGTTTGGCGTGAATTACAGCAAATTCCGGCGGGTCAGACCCGCAGTTATTCGGATATCGCGCGGCAAATTGGCAGGCCCGCTGCGGTGCGGGCTGTGGCGCGGGCCAACGGGGCCAACCCGCTGGCTATTGTTATTCCGTGCCACCGTGTGATTGGCGCTGATGGGTCGTTAACCGGCTATGGCGGCGGGTTATGGCGCAAGGAAAAGCTGATCGAAATCGAATTAGAATACTTCAAAAAGGAAAGTTAAATGATCCAATCACAAAAAGCCGCAGAATTCAGAAAACGTCACCAAAAAGGCAATCCGTTGGTGCTGTATAATATCTGGGATGCAGGCAGCGCCAAGGCTGTTGCAGATGCGGGCGCACTGGCATTAGCCACCGGCAGCGCTGCGGTGGCCGCAGCACAAGGGTTTGTGGATGGTGAAAAAACCCCGCTGGAACTGGCCTGTCAGATTATTTCGCGTATCGTTGCAGCAACGGCTTTACCGGTTACAATGGATTTTGAAGGCGGATATGCAACCACAGCCGGGGCCATCACAAAAAATGTGGCACAGATGCTGCAAACCGGCGCAATCGGCCTGAATTTTGAAGACCAGATCGTTGGCAAGGGCGGGCTTTATACAACCGAAACCCAAGGCACGCGTATTGCAGCTGTGCGTGCAGCCTCGTCTGACCTGTTTATCAACAGCCGCACGGATTTATTTTTGCAAGAGCCGGACAAAACCAAACATGCAAATTTGATGGATGAGGCAATTTCCCGCGCCCAAATCTATCATGCTTCTGGCGCAGACGGTTTTTTCGTTCCGGGTTTGGTCGACACCAAACTGATCAACGTGCTTTGCGAAACACTGCCCATGCCCGTTAATATTATGAAATCACCGGATGCGCCGACCAACACGGCGCTTGCAGGCCTAGGGGTTAGCCGGATCAGCTATGGTCCGTTCCCCTATTTTACTGCAATGGCCGCGCTTTCAGAGCAGGCTCAAACCTTGTGAATCGCGTTGACCGGGATAAAGATGGGGGGTAAAAACCAAGGAAGCCAGAGAGGACAACCCAATGACCACCCCCAAAGCCCCTTTTGGTGCCCCTTGGCGCAATTTTTATGGTCGCACGCGCGGGAAAACCCTGCGCAAGGGGCAGGTGGAACACATGGAGACCACGCTCAAAGACCTGTCACCCAAAAATGTGACATGGGAAGACAACCCCGCGCGTGATCCGCTGGATTTGGAGGTGTTGTTTGGGGATAACCGTCCGGTTTGGCTTGAAATCGGGTTTGGCGGCGGTGAACATTTGCTGCATATGGCCCAAACATACCCCGATATGGGGATTATCGGCTGTGAGCCTTATGTAAATGGTGTGGCCATGCTGGTGCCGCGTATTGCCTCAAGCGGCGTGAAAAATGCGCGGATACATATGGGGGATGCACGCGATATGCTGGATGTTATTCCCGCTGGTTCGCTGGATAAGGCATTTTTGCTTTATCCTGATCCATGGCCGAAATCCCGCCATCATCGCCGCCGTTTTGTGGAACCCGAAAACATTGACCAACTGGCGCGGGCGCTAAAACCTGGTGCTGAATTCCGCGTCGCCACCGATATTGAGGATTACGTGCGCCACACCTTGGAACACATGACATCTCGGAGCGATTTTGAATGGCTGGCAACAGGCCCTAAGGATTGGCGCAAGCCATGGGCCGATTGGCACCGCACCAGATATGAGACCAAAGCCGTGCATGAGGGCCGCACCCCGCATTACCTGACCTTCCGGCGACTTTAAGCGCCTGAAAAAACCGCCTGCATGTTCTATTGTTGGATGCAGCAACTTGCGATATCTTGGCCGTCAAAACACAAGCAAAGGTATGAAAATGATCAAAACAGCGCTCCGCCGTGTGGCGAAAACACTAACCGTCCTTCTGATTGTTTTTGTGGGGCTTCTGATCTGGAAACGCGGCGAAATCAAACGGCTGCTGGCCGTTAATTCTTTGTTCAGCGAAGAAAAGATTGTTCATAATTTCAGCCATATGAGCGATGTGTTTTTTCACCAAACCCTGACAATTTCCGACACGCCAATGACACCGTTGCCCCTGTCTGCACAGGACATGCCCGCCGAGATGGAAAGCTGGATAACCGCGCGGTCTTTGACCGCGATTGTGGTGTTGAAAGATGGCAACATCGCTTATGAAAACTACTTTCAAGGCACAAATGCTGAGGATCTGCGGATTTCATGGTCGATGGCTAAAAGCTATCTTTCGGCGCTTTTGGGGATATTGCTTGAAGAAGGCGCGATTGGTTCAATCGACGATCCGGTTATTCAATACGCGCCTGAATTGGCCAAAAGCGGTTATGCGGATGCAACGATCCGCAATGTGTTGAACATGTCCAGTGGTGTCGAATTTGACGAGGATTATCTGAAATTCAGTTCTGACATCAATAAAATGGGTCGAGTTCTGGCGATGGGCGGCTCCATGGATGGGTTCAGTGTTGGTATCACCGGCACAATCGGTGATCCGGGCGCGGCATGGCGTTATGTCTCAATTGATACCCATGTTATTGGCATGGTGATCCGTGGGGCGACGGGGCGCAGTATTCATGATTTGATGGCAGAAAAATTGCTGGCCCCCATGGGGTTGGAGCAAAGCCCGGTGATGTTAACCGACGGCAATGGTGTTGCCTTTGTGCTGGGTGGTTTGAACATGCGGACCCGTGATTATGCGCGTATGGGGTTGATGTTTTTGCAAAACGGTATGCTGAATGGT
This sequence comes from uncultured Rhodobacterales bacterium, assembly GCA_964609255.1. Classification (GTDB taxonomy): domain Bacteria; phylum Pseudomonadota; class Alphaproteobacteria; order Rhodobacterales; family Rhodobacteraceae; genus UBA3077. The sequence continues at coordinate 11,602 of CAZSSS010000003.1, read as the reverse complement.
CAGCAAATCGTGCCAGCAGCATGGGTTGCGCAATCAACCCGGGCCAGCGCGCCAACCAAAGACGGGCAGGGGCAATACGGGTTTCAATGGTGGCTGGCGGCGGATGCTCGGCAGGGTGAATATTTCGCGCGGGGCATTTACGGGCAATATATTTACGTCAACACCTCCGCTGGTGTTGTTGTGGCGATCAATTCTGCGGATCGCTCATTCCGCGAAGCTGGATCATATGAACAAAACCTTAGCATGTTTCGAACCCTTGCCGCAGCGCTGAATTGATATGGACGCCCCGTAAGGCGTTGGGTATAGATTAGCCAAATTCCCAACCAAGGTAAAAAAACATGAGCAGCCACAGCGCGCCACGGCCTATGACCTCACGAAAATGCGGCCCGTTAACGGGAACCGCATTGGTTCCGGGCGACAAATCCATTTCACACCGATCGTTGATATTGGGCGCATTGGCCGTGGGGGAAACCTATGTTACCGGCCTGTTGGAAGGCGATGACGTTCTGGATACAGCAAAAGCAATGCGGGCTTTTGGGGCCGAGGTTGAACGCGTTGCCCCCGGTGAATGGTGCATCCACGGTGTTGGCGTTGGTGGTTTTGCGGAACCTGATAATGTCGTTGATTGTGGCAACGCGGGAACCGGCGTGCGCCTGATCATGGGGGCGATGGCCACCACGGATATTTCGGTGACATTCACAGGTGATGCCAGCCTGCGTTCACGGCCCATGGGGCGTGTAACGGAACCCTTGGCCGAATTTGGTGCGGTGGCACATGGGCGGGCTGCGGGGCGGTTGCCTTTGACATTAACGGGCGCGGCTGATCCGGTTCCTGTGGTTTATCACACGCCCATGCCCTCAGCGCAGGTGAAATCAGCGGTGCTGTTGGCGGGGCTGAATACGCCGGGCGAAACGGTGGTCATCGAACAAGAACCGACCCGCGATCATACCGAAAGAATGCTGGCAGGATTTGGCGCGGAAATCAGCACTGAAATTACCGACCAAGGCCGGGTGATTACCCTGAAAGGCCAGCCAGAATTAACCGGCCAGACCATCATTGTGCCGCGCGACCCTTCGTCAGCGGCCTTTCCGGTGGTGGCCGCATTGCTGGTTGAGGGGTCCGATATTTTGGTGCCAAATATCGGCATGAACCCAACCCGTGCTGGCCTGTATGAAGCTCTAAAAATGATGGGCGCGGATATTACATTTGAAAATGAACGGCTTGAGGGTGGCGAATCTGTTGCGGATTTACGGGTAAAACACGGGCCATTAAAGGGTATCAGGGTGCCGCCGGAAAATGCCGCCTCGATGATCGACGAATATCCGGTTTTGGCGGTGCTGGCCGCAACCGCATCGGGCAGCACCCATATGCCGGGCATCAAGGAAATGCGGGTTAAGGAATGCGACCGGATTGATGCAATGGTCAGCGGCCTGATTGCCTGCGGTGTCAAGGTTGACGAAACCGAGGACAGCATGACCATCCACGGCATGGCCAAAATTCCGGGCGGCGCAACCTGCAAAACCCATCTGGATCACCGCATCGCCATGAGCTTTATGTGTTTGGGCATGGCCTCCGAAACCCCCGTCAAAATCGATGATGCAAGTGCCATCGAAACCAGCTTTCCCGACTTTATTCCGCTGATGGAGGCATTGGGCGCAAAGTTTGCCAAGGCCAACGCCTGAACCTAAGCACTGAATATATTGCTTTGGCCTGTTGAAAATGCCAATATTATATTGATGATGTTGATGGAACCTGCAAAAAATCCGGCCATTCAAAATGGCTGAACCCAAAACCGGTGGCTGCCTTTGCGGCGCAATAACCTATGCCTTGTCCGGCCCGTTGCGCCCGGTTATTTATTGTCATTGCCAGCAATGCCGCAAATCTTCGGGGCATCACGTTGCCGCCACTTCTGTGCCGCGAAACGCGGTGCGGATATCGGGTGAAATCACGTGGTTTCAATCCTCTGCCCTTGCCAAACGCGGGTTTTGCGCAAATTGCGGGTCAAATCTGTTTTGGGACGGGGCTGGCGAGAATCTGTCGATTTTTGCCGGAACACTGGATGACAGCAGCGGATTATCAGCCAAAGGCCATATCTATGTTGCAGATAAAGGTGCATATTATGACCTATCAGACGGATTACCCTGTGCGCAGGGTTATGACGCAAATTTGACAACGGTGATGGTAAAGGAACCCCATGATTAAACCTATGCTCATTCTGATCGGGCTGGTCTTTGGGTCAGCGGGGTTTGCCCAGACCAACGCGGCGATCAATTGTTATCTTGGCGGCATTCAGCCCACGGAATCGCTGCATGACACGGTGCTGACCTTTCATAATAATTCGGAAACCGATGTGGATATTCTGTGGGTCAGCTATGAAGGCGAGGAGGTGTATTATAACACTCTGCCCCCCGGTGCCAGTTATGAACAGCCAAGTTATTACGGGCATCCATGGGTGATTTACCGCGCTGAATCCAATGTTTGCAAAGGCATCGTTATTCCGTTTGCGCCCCATGTTCTGATGATGATCGATTAATCCCTCGATGCTGCCAATAGAACCCATTCTTCCCGAACTTTTGATGACACTGCGCCAACATGGTATGGCGGTGCTACAGGCCCCTCCGGGGGCGGGTAAAACCACACGGGTTCCGGCCTTTCTTTTTGACAATGATCTGTGCAAAAACCGCATTTTAATGCTGGAACCGCGCCGCGTTGCCGCGCGTGCCGCCGCAGATCGGCTGGCTTTTGAACGTGGGCAGACCGTGGGTCAAACCGTTGGTTATCGCATTAAAGGCGACAGTAAAATTTCTGCGCAGACCAGAATTGAGGTGGTAACCGAGGGGATTTTAACACGCATGATCCAGTCGGATCCCGAACTTTCGGGCATTGATTGTGTGATTTTTGACGAGTTTCACGAACGCTCGCTTAATGCTGATCTTGGGCTGGCGCTTTGTCTGGAAATACGCGACGCGCTTCGACCTGATCTGAAACTTTTGGTGATGTCCGCCACGTTGGACGCTGAACCGGTGGCAGCGTTAATGGGCAATGCGCCGGTTATTACCGCACAGGGGCAAAGTTTTCCGGTTGAAACGCGCTGGTTATCCAGACCTTGGCGCGCCCCCGGGCAGCGGCTCCCCCGGTTTGAAACCGCAGTGGCCGAACTGGTTATGCAGGCCGCCACCGATACGCAGGGCGGAATTTTGGTTTTTCTGCCCGGTGCAGGCGAAATTCGCCGGGTTGAACGCCTGTTGGAGGGGAAAATTGCCAACGCAGAGATCATGCCGTTATTCGGGGCAATGCCGTTTGCGCAGCAACGCCGAGTTTTGCAGCCTCTTGTGGGTAAACGCAAAGTTGTCTTGGCTACCAGCATTGCGGAAACCTCGTTGACGATCCCGGATATTCTGGTGGTTGTTGACGGGGGGCAATCAAGGCGCGCGTGTTTTGATGCCGGTTCGGGCATGTCTCGACTGGTGACAGAACGTGTCACAAATGCCGAAGCAAAGCAGCGTCGTGGACGCGCGGGCCGTGTGGCCAGCGGAACATGTTTTCGCTTATGGACCAAAGGCGAAGAAGGTGGCATGCGCGCTTTTCCAAGCGCCGAAATCCAGTCAACCGACCTGACGGCACTGGTGCTTGAACTGGCATTATGGGGCGCAAGTGACCCCGCAAAGATGGCATTTTTAACCCCGCCCCCCAAAGCCGCGTTTGACACTGCACAAAAATTGCTGGTCGATCTTGGCGCGCTCAGGGATAACAAAATCACTGAGCATGGCAAAGCATTGGCCGCGCTGCCCACGCATCCGCGCCTTGGGCAAATGATCCTTAAGGCGGGGGGGAAAACAGCGGCGTTGCTATCCGCATTACTGGAATCGCGTGACCCTTTGCGCGGCGCTCCGGTTGATATTGCCCTGCGCATTGATGCGGTGCAGGATGCCCGAAAGTTCAAAGATAACCACCCGTTTCAACTGGATCGTAACCTGTTGGCCGGTATCCGGCATGATGCAAAAAGGCTGGAACGCCCTGTCAAAAAACCCGCCAGCATTGGTGTGTTATTATCCTTGGCATTTCCCGACCGGATCGGCATGACCCGCAATGCCGGGGTGGGGCAGTTTTTACTTTGTGGTGGCAAGGGCGCGCATATCGCGGCGGGCGACCCAATGGCGGCTGAGCGGTTTATAGTCGCGGTTGATCTGGACGGGGATACCCGCGAAGCAAAAACCCGGCTGGCGGCGCGGATTTCTTATGCGGAGCTGCTGGAATGGCATGGCGCAGATATATCGTCGCAAAACATTTGTGACTGGTCAAAACGAGACCGCCGGGTGGTTGCCCGGCAACGAAAAATGCTGGGCGCATTGGTGCTGGAAGATCAAATTTGGCACGATGCTCCGCCGGACTGGGTTACAACCGCTGTGCTGGCGGGTATTCGCGAAATGGGTTTAAGCTGCCTGAACTGGAACAAAGCCGCGCGTCTGCTGGCAGCGCGGGTTGAATGGTTGCGCGCGCGCGGCACGGATATTCCGCGCCTGGATCAAGCCGGTCTTTTGGCCAGCCTTGATGACTGGCTTGGCCCCTTTTTGATGGGCTGCAAAAATGCCACCGATCTAAAAAATCTTAATCTTTTGCCCGCATTGGAAAACCAGCTGGGATGGAAGGGTAAAGAAATGCTTAACCGCTTGGCACCCAGCCATGTTAGCGCGCCAACCGGAACCCGGCTGGCGGTGGATTACGGGGCTCAGCAGCCGACAATCTCGGTGCGGTTACAAGAATTATTCGGCATGACCACGCACCCAACCTTGGGGCCGGAACGCACGCCATTGCTGATTGAATTGCTGTCGCCCGCCCAGCGCATTGTTCAAACTACCGCTGATTTACCGGGCTTCTGGGACAGTTCATATGCGGATGTTCGCAAAGATATGCGGGGGCGTTACCCCAGACACCCATGGCCGGAAAATCCCGCCGAAGCCCTGCCCACAAGGCGGATCAAGCCAAAACCCTAGTCTTTATTCATGTCAATAATTTCCGCACCACGCGCGGTCAGCATCACCGAAATAATATCAGCCATCTGCTTGCCCGCAGGGTGGCTGGTTGCCCCGCCAACGCCAATACTATTGCCAAAAGCCCACCAAAGCCCCGGCGCCCACCCGCGTTGAACCGGTGTTTTAAGCCGGATCAAAAAACCCGCCGATGGACGAAAAGCAAAAAACCCGCGATCGACCTTGTCAATTTGATCCAATCCGCAAAAATGACGGCCTTTGCTGTCAAAAAGACCCTCAGAATTCAGCACCAGATATGTGTCGGTTGCACACCAGAATCGCCAGGAAAACCACAGCAGCGCAAACCCAAACCCTGCTAGAAAAGCCGCCCATAGCAGGTTAGACATTGGAAATGTCGCCACCGCAAACAGCAAAAATGCCGCCATGGCAACCTGAACAGAAACGCCCGTTAACCGGCGAAACCTCGATACTTCCAGTCTTGCGAGTTCTTTTGCCATACCGCCCCCTTTTTCAGGGCTTATACGGTGCAATACCCCAAAAGGGAAAGCCCTTGCACCTTGGTATGACGCAAATCTTTTGTAAGTTGCCTTATACCAAAGCCATCCATTCACAAGATGTGACAACAAGGTTTCAGGGCCACGTTTTTCATTGAAATAATACCAATTATCGCTCAGAACATCTCTGAGCAGATAAGGACACATAAAATGTGCGGAATAATTGGAATCCTTGGTCAAACTGAGGCCACACAACGAATTTTAACCGCCCTGAAAAGGCTGGAATATCGCGGTTATGACAGCGCTGGAATTGCACTTGTCAAAGACGGAAAGCTGGGATGTCGGCGCGCGGTCGGAAAGCTGGTTGCGCTTGAAGCAGCGCTTGAGACCGCGCCTTTGTCCGGCTTGGCAGGCATTGGCCACACGCGCTGGGCAACCCATGGCGCCCCCAATACCAATAATGCCCACCCGCATGTTTGCGGGCCGGTTGCCGTTGTTCATAACGGCATAATTGAAAATTTCCAGAGCATCAGAGGCGCGTTAATCGCCAACGGCGCGCATTTCACCTCCGAAACGGATTCTGAGGTTGTCGCGCAGCTTTGTGCCACACATATCGCAGCCGGTATGGCACCGCACGCAGCGGTGGCTGCCACTTTGCAACGTCTGGAAGGCGCATTTGCCTTGGCGTTTTTGTTTGCCGGCCATGATGATCTAATGATCGCAGCGCGGCGCGGGTCCCCTTTGGCAATCGGGCATGGTGACGGCGAAATGTTCATTGGCTCCGACGCGCTGGCGCTGGCACCGATGACCAACCGCATTACTTATCTTGAGGAAGGCGACTGGGCTGTGCTTACCCGTGATGGCGCCAAAATCTATGACGCGCTGGGTAATCTGGCCAATCGAGAATTGCGGATTGTCAATGTTGATGCGATCACGGTCGACAAAGGCACCCACCGCCATTTTATGGCCAAAGAAATCCATGAACAACCGTCCGTGCTGGCATTCGCCTTGTCGCATTATCTGAATGCAGACCAGAGCGCCGTTGAAATTCCTGATGCCAGCCTTGATTTCAGTCAATTTGACCGGCTGGTTCTGGTGGCCTGCGGCACCGCCTTTTACGCCTGCCATGTGGCCAAATACTGGTTTGAACATTATGCACGAATTCCGGTTGAAATTGACGTTGCCTCCGAGTTTCGTTACCGGGAGCCCCCGATCGGCCCAGGCGATGCCGTTATTTTTGTCAGCCAGTCCGGCGAAACTGCTGATACGCTGGCGGCATTACGTTATGTCAAAGGCAAAGCGGGGCGGGTTATTGCTGTGGTCAACGCCGCCGAAAGCTCCATCGCGCGTGAGGCAGATCTGGCCTTGCCTATCAAAGCCGGAGTAGAGGTTTCAGTGGCCTCGTCCAAGGCATTCACCTGCCAATTGGCGGTTTTTGCGTCTTTGGCCATTCTGGCCGCACGCCAACGTGGCAATATAGATGCCTCGCAAGAAACCGCACTGGTTGCAAAACTGGTCCAAATCCCGCAGCTTGTTGCCCAAACATTGGAACAAGAAACCAATATGGCACAGGTTGCGCGCGATCTTGCCAAAGCCCGCGATATTTTGTTTTTGGGTCGTGGCACGATGTATCCATTGGCACTGGAAGGCGCGCTCAAGCTCAAGGAACTCAGCTATATCCACGCGGAAGGTTACGCAAGCGGAGAGCTGAAACACGGCCCCATTGCCCTGATTGATGATGCGGTTCCCGTAATTTGCTTTGCACCTGTTGATCCGCTTTTTGATAAAACCATTAGCAATATGCAAGAAGTCATGGCGCGCGGTGGCAAAGTGCTGTTGGTCACCGACCCCGAGGGGGCCAAACGCGCCGGTGCAGACGTTTGGAAAATGCTGGTTTTGCCCAAAACCGACCCGTTTTTGGCTCCGATAATTTATGCAATTCCGGCACAGTTGCTGGCCTATCATACCGCGATCGAAAAAGGCACCGATGTTGATCAACCACGGAATTTGGCAAAATCTGTGACAGTGGAATAAGGCGGCTTGGGAAGGTTCCTACAACCCGATTGGTGCGAAGTTGGAATGCAAGGAATGATGGTCATTTGATATGCTTATTCGATGAATGAGCCGGTGAATTTAAGCCCCAGCAGAATGCCTATATCGAGTGCTACAACCGAACAGGTTGCCACGAATGGCCCCCTCTCGGTGATTGCATTCAATCACCTGTCGGTCAGTGGGCCCAAAACATCTTTGAAACCATAGAGAAGGTGCAGCGGAAAATCACTAGGGTCAGGACATACAACAATGATCGGCCCAACATGGCCATCGGTGGGATTACCGGTGCAAACGAGGCTGCGCCTAAGAAACCTGATTCTTACTAGAAATGTATTTCAAAGTGACCCACTACTGAAACCATCCCTTGGTTGATAATCTCTATAAAACCTTTAAATAGACCGCAATCCCTTGAATTGTGAGTCTTTGCCATGCGCCCTGAAAAATCCGAATTATTGATGCCCGCAGGTAATCTGCGCAAACTCAAAATGGCTGTGCTTTATGGCGCTGATGCGGTTTACCTTGGCACGCCGGACCTTAGCCTGCGCACCAAATCGCAGTTTTCACTGGAAGATGTGGTTGAGGGCGTGGAATTTTGCCACGCACATGGCAAGCGCGCCTATCTGACGCTGAACCTGTTTTCGCATAACAAAGATGTGCCCAAGCTTGAGGAATATATCGACACGGTGCGGCGTGTGAAACCTGACGGGTTGATCATCGCTGACCCCGGCGTGTTTCAGTTTGTTAAAGAACGCGCACCGGACCTGCCGCTGCATATTTCCACGCAAAGCAATGTTTCAAGCTGGCTTTCGGTGAATTTTTGGGAGGCCCAAGGCGCAGAACTAGTGGTTCTGGCGCGCGAGGTTTCATTCAGTGAACTAACAGAAATCCGCGAAAAATGTCCCGATATTCAGCTGGAGGCCTTTGTGCATGGCGCCATGTGCATGACTTATTCTGGCCGCTGCTTGCTGTCCAATTTCATGTCGGAGCGCGGCGCCAACCAAGGCAATTGCGCCAATGCGTGTCGCTGGAACTACAACGTGCGCCTGCGCATGAAAGACGGCACCGTGCAGGAGCTGGACATCAATGAAAGCAACGTTGATATGTTCGAATTCCTGCTGGAAGAAGGCCACCGCCCCGGTGAATTGATGCCAATTGAGGAAGACGGGCGCGGGTCATATATTTTGAATTCCCGTGATCTGTGCATCATGCCCAAGCTTGACGAATACCTGAAAATCGGGGTGGACAGCCTGAAGGTTGAGGGGCGCGGCAAATCAGAATATTACGTGGCGGTGGTGGCGCGGGCTTATCGTATGGCGATTGATGACTGGTATGAAGACCCCTCAAACTGGAATCCGCGCAAATATATGCGCGAACTCGAAACCGTCGGGAATCGCGGTTATACGCTGGCGTTTCATGATGGCCGCCTGACCAATTATGCCCATGATTTTGAGCAAACCGAAAGCCTTGCGAATTGGGAATATGCCGGCGTGGTCACACGCGTGACTGACGATGCCTTCCACGTTGCGGTCAAAAACAAGCTTGAGGCTGGCGAGGTGCTGGATTTTGTCTCGCCCATCAGCCGCGAAACGGTTTTGCTACGGTTGTATGAATTTGAAAATGCCGAAACGGGCGCGATTACTGATGCGGTGCATGGCGGCGCGCAGGTTACCATTCGCATTCCGTTTGCGCTGTTTGACCATGAAGACATCAATGTTCTGCGCGCGCGCTATCCTGAATATACAGTGCTGCGCAAAGAAAAAGCCCTGACCAAGGAACAATGGAACCGGCTGAAATTTGACAAACTGGTGCAGGGGCTGGAAACCAGCGGTAAGCAAAACGACGAGACCTATGCCACCCGCCGTGATGCCTTGGCGGAGGCGGTTGATGAAAAAGCCGCGGGGCGCAAACACAAAACCAACCGCGTGGGCGTGGATGGCTGCTGTGGCAAGGGCTGCAACGGTTGCCTGATTTTCTGGCAGGATGATATGTATGCAAAGGCCCGCGAGGCGCTGGAAAAACGCAAACACGGTGAGCAACTATCCAAAGCCGAAGCCAAAGAGCTGAAAATCGCCTGATTTCTTTGTTGCAAAATACTACGCACCGCAGGTTGACCCGCAAATTTAGAGCACCTGAACCCAACCAGCTGTGGGTCAGCGCCTTTACATATGTGTCGACCGGCTGCCCGGCAGGCGATGCTTGCATCGCTGAAGGGGGCGGCTTTGTCTATGTTCCCCTCGTGATTAAACGTTTGCTGATCGAATCGTGGGCCGGCGGGTGTCCAGATCAGTAAAGGCCGACTTTGTTCTCGATGCTTTGGAGCAGGCGCTTCATGATCGTCGGCTTATTTAAGAAAGCCGGTTGATCCACCATTCGGACAGAGGCGCGCAATATCATCTATTCGCGACATAACCAATATTGTTCACACTATTATCAGAAATTATTGCGGCAGCATGGCTTCAAAGTATCAATGAACGGCATATGAAAGCTACGGAAAAATTATACAAAAATTACACTGGAAACTGGCCGAAACTCAAAAACCATGACCCGGCGCCTTACGGAATAATGATCACTTTACCATCCGGTAATTTCAACGCATCTGCCAGTCCGTCCTCAACCTCGCGCAGCTTCAGCCGTGCTGAAATGTCGGTCTTCCAGCGGCCATCTGCGAACCGCGCTTGGACTTCGCCGATTACTCGCATTTGGTCAGTTGGCGGGGTATTGCGCATCCAGTTGGTCAGCCAGAAACCCTCAATCTGTTTGCCCATGAATGTAAATTGCCCCATTTGGGTCAGCACGGGTGTTTCAGTTGACAGTTTGCCGTAACACACCCAGCGTGCGCCGTTGGGCATTCGGGTAAACACTGTTTCCGACACCTGATCACAGACCGCATCCAGAAACACGCGTGGTTTATATTTGCGGCTTATGGCCTCAAAATCCGCACAAAAACTGTCATCCGTGGTCACAATCACAGCCGCTGCGCCCAGCGCCAAAAGCGGCGTAATTGCGTTTTTGCGGCGCACCAAACAAATCGCATTCAGCCCCATATCTTTGGCCAAGCCAATCATCAGTTTGCCCAGCTGACTGGTTGCGGCAGAGATCACAAAAGCATCGCCCGCCGATGCGGCGATATCCACCATCGCCATAGCCGTAAGGGGATTGACGATTTGCGCTGCGCCGTCCTCGTCCGAAATCTCGGGGCGCAGGGGAATGGCCATCATGGTATCTATGACCACATATTCCGCCCAAGCCCCCGCAGTTGCCGCCACAAAACCAACCCGTTTTCCGATCATGTGCGCGGCCCCGGCGACCACGTCGCCGCAACCCTCAAACCCTGCCGCTGCACCTTTGATGCGCGGCTGGCCGTATTCACCTTTGATGAAATGCAAATCCGACGGGTTCACAGAAGATGCCCGCAGTTTAACCAATACTTGCCCTTTCGCGGGCACAGGCACTGCAATTTCGGCCAATTCAATAAAATCGGCCGCGTTGTCAATATGTGGCCCTTCCATCTGGCCCGAATAGCCACCGTGTTTTTGAATTAGGGCAAGCATGGTGCCGGGAATATTGGTCATTTTACCTCCCGAGGGGGGGCAAGTAGGCGGATAAACATATCCATTGTGGCCGCGTTCATTTTGGTGAATTCATTTTGTGGGATGGCGTGGAAATTCTCTAGCATCCAGTGATCGATTGCCATGCCCAGCCCCAAAACAGCGTTCAACAAAAACGATTCGGGCAGGTCATCGCGGATAACCCCCAATTCCTGCCCGCGCCGTAAGAACTGGTTGATAAAATCCTGCACGGAATCCATGAATTCTGAGGTCAGCCCTTCCTCCTTGATGCTTTCGCGGCTTTTATAGAACATCCGGCCAAGCAGGATAATCTGCGGGTTGTCAATAAACATCCCCGCCGCTGTTTCACTGGTGCGCATGACGTTTGACCAAAAATTTTTGACTGTCATCTGGGACAGGTCAAAGGCCGTAAGCAGCCCCGAAAATGGCGCGAGGCTTTGCTCCATGATTTGCTGGAACAGGTCGGTTTTATTGGAAAAATAGTGGTAAAATGATG
>CAZSSS010000002.1:0-20431 GCA_964609255.1 uncultured Rhodobacterales bacterium | reverse complement strand
CATGTGACAGTATATCCACCATCGCGTTGCCAATTCCGACAACTTGCAGGGGCTTGGTCATAGGGTCTTCTCCTCGGAATCGCACAAATCAGCGATAATACAATTGGTGCAGACGGGTTTGCGCGCCTTACACACATAACGCCCATGCAGAATCATCCAATGATGAGCATGGTGCTGAAATTCGGCAGGAATATGGTCTTCAATGGCGCGTTCGACAATCTCAACATTTTTTCCCGGCGCAACGCCGGTGCGATTGCCAAACCGGAAAATATGGGTATCCACCGCCTGTGCGGGCATTTTGAACCACATATTCAGCACAACATTGGCTGTTTTGCGCCCGACCCCGGGCAAAGAAACCAGCGCCGCGCGGCTGCTGGGCACTTCACCGCCGTAGTTATCCACCAACATCTGGCTTAGTTTGATCACGTTTTTGGCTTTGTTGCGAAACAAGCCGATGGTTTTGATATGCTCGATCAGCCCTGATTCACCCAGTTTCAGCATTTTTTGCGGGGTATCGGCAATTTTGAACAGCGCCTGCGTCGCACGGTTCACACCTTTGTCGGTGGCCTGCGCTGACAGCGCAACCGCCACCACCAATGTATAAACATTGACATGATCCAGCTCGCCTTTTGGCTCCGCCTCGCTGGCGCGAAACCGGCTGAAAATCTGGTGAATGGTGTTATAGTCGAGCTGTTTTTGCATCTCGTTAAATGGCATGACTGCGCGCAAATAATCAAGCGAATTTGGGGCCAAAATACGCGCCATATATTATGCCGGCCACCCAATGCGCGGTTTAAACGAACTGCCGCACTGATTCTCGCTCAACGATTGTGCATTCCAGTTTCACCAGCGGAAACTGACTGCGACGCTGCCCTGAACCATCATATTCCAAAGCCGTCTCAACGGCCCATCTCCCCATTTCACGATGGGGCAAAACCAGCGTGGTTAGCGGCGGAGACAGATGTTGGGCAATTTCCTGATCGTCGTATCCAATAATTGAAATATCCTCGGGAATTTTCAAACCTTGCTCCTTGATCGCCTCATAGGCGCCAAATGCCATACGGTCATTGGAACAAAAAATCGCTGTGGGCGGGTTGGGCAACCGCAGCAATTCTTGCGTTTGCTCATAACCGGACGACATTTGCCAATCGCCGTTTCGCACCAAATCATCATCATAAGGGATATTCGCAGAAGACAAGGCCTGCCGGTAACCCTTTAGGCGGTTTTGCGCGGCTTCCATCCACATTTCACCGGTTATATGGGCAATATGCTGGTGCCCTGCGGCCACGAGTGTTCGGGTTGCCAGATGCCCGCCGGCGACTTCTCCGGGCATTACACTGGGAAACCGCCGGTCTTTTGAATAGCAATTCAACAAAACCACAGAACGGTCCGTATCATACAGTATTTTGGGAACCGTGACTTCGCGGGTCATGATCGAGGCGTAAATAATCACATCGGTTCCGGTTGAAATCGCGGCATCCAGTGTTAACGCTTCCATTTTTTCATCATTTAATGTTTGGAACGCGCAGACCACATGGGCTGAGGGCCATGCGGCCTCTCGCGCGCCATCAATCGCTTCGACCGCTTCGGGGCTGGTGGCGAGGTAATCAAAAATAATTGAAATCTGTCGGGCTGAGTTGTTTTTTGGCGAAACAGATTTTTGCCGGACATAGCCAAGATCTTTTGCCGCTTTGAAAACCCGTTCTTGGGTGTCTTTGGCGATGGTAATCCCAACGGTTTTGTTCAAAACAATCGACACAGTAGACTGCGAGCAGCCCGCAAGTTTGGCAATATCTGTCATGGTAACCCGCCGATGCGGATTAATCCGCACCTGTTCTAGATGGGTGTTCTCCTTTTTTGCCATACCTGATTATTCCTATCCAAATTTGTGTTATCTATCTGCATTTAGCCGTCTGGCACGGTCAAAACCCACCGCGATAATTATAAAGCTCCCGACAAATGCGCCCTGCCAAAAAGTTGAGACCCCCAAAAGGATCAAGCTGTTGCGGATGATTTCGATCAATAAGGCCCCAACGATGGCCCCGAGCGCTGTTCCGCTGCCTCCGGCAAGGTTTGCCCCGCCAATCACAGCCGCAGCAATCACTGTCAGTTCCATCGCCTGACCCAGATTGGTTGTCACACCACCCAGCCAGCCAACCATAAGAATTCCAGTCAACCCCGCCGTGAATGACGAGAACATATAGATGGAAACTTTTGTTCGTTTAACTGCAATACCGCTCAGCTCTGCCGCCTTTTCGTTTCCTCCAATTGCAAATACATACTGCCCCCAAGCTGTCCACCTTAGAACCAAACCCAGCAGCAGGGCAACAATCAATAACCCAATCAGCGGATGAGGCAAGCCAAAGGTTTTGCCGCCCCCCAGCCATAGAATCAATTCATGGTCCGGGCCGAATTCATAAATCATCTTGTTTCCGGAAATCACCATGGCCAGACTGCGGGCAATGGATAACATGCCAAGGGTTACCACAAACGGCGGCATGCCTACATATGCAACCATGATGCCATTGAACGCACCCACAGCCAATACAGCCGCCAATGCCAGTATCGCTGCCAGCCAAAACGGCCAGCCAGCGGCCATGACCACCGACAGAATAACCGCTGATAAAACCACCGAAGATCCAACCGACAAATCAATACCACCAGAGGCAATAACAACCATCATGCCAAGCGCAATAATACCAACAAAGGAAAAATTGCGCGTGACGTTAAAAAGATTGCGTTCGGTCGCAAATGTATCAGTGACAACCGACAGGGTGATACAAGCGAGTGCCGCAGCAATCATCACCCAAAACACCTGTTGACCCATAAGCACCGACAGCACAGATTTATGCTCGCTGTGATTTATGGCTTTTTCAAGGGATGTGGACATTGTTACGTTACCTCCTTCAGGCGTGTTCAATCGCACCGGTGATCAACCCCGTGACTTCTTCGGGGGAGCTGTCTTTGACCGCTTTTGCCGCCACAAGCCTTCCACGGCGTAAAACGGCGATACGGTCAGCAACGCCAAACACATCGGGCATCCGATGGCTGATCAAAATGACGGAAATGCCGCGTGCCTGTAAACGGCGGATCAGGTCCAGAACCTCAGCGACCTGGCGCACAGATATGGCCGCGGTTGGTTCATCAAGCAAAACAAGTTTTGCGTCAGACAACAAAGTCCGGGCAATGGCCACCGCTTGGCGTTGACCCCCTGACATCTTATGCACCACGTCCTTTGCGCGGGTTTCGGATTTCAATTCGGCAAAATGCTGGGCGGCTTCACGATTCATTCGGGGAAAATCCAGTATTGAAAACGGGCCAAAGCCGCGTTTCAGTTCCCTGCCCAGAAACACATTTGCGGCGGCGCTTAAATTATCGCACAAAGCCAGATCCTGATGCACAATTTCGACACCGGCCCGCTGCGCATCAACCGGTTTATGGAAATTCACAGCCTGCCCGTCAATTTCAATCGCACCGCCCGACGGCAGGAAATTTCCGGCAATGATTTTAACAAGCGTTGATTTACCGGCACCATTGTCACCCATTAATCCCAGAACCTCGCCGGGTTGCACTTCCAAGGAGACATCTTCCAGCGCACGAATCGCCCCAAACCTTTTGGAAATCCCCTCCAATTTCAATCGCGCCATGTTTCTACCCTCTATCTTTGGCCTTCACAATGCAGCCATTTGCAAAGCTATACGTCTATTTTCCCACCATAATTCAACCAATATGGCGGTTTATGAATTCTACTTGACCTAATCATATTAGTAAATATATTATTAGTAAATATTATCAATACGGTAATATCCGGAGGGGTTATGAAGCTATTGTTAACCGGCGTCACTGGCAAAGTGGGCAGCCATTTCTTGACAAATTTTTTGAATAGCGAGCGCTTCTCAAGCTGGGAGGTTGTGGCCTTGTGCAACAACCGGGTGATTGAGGAAACCGACAGGGTTTCTGTGATCCGCGGATCTATTGCCGACAGCTCAGTCGTGCAATCTGCGCTGTCGGGCGTCACGCATGTATTACATATGGCGGCTGTCAAGGAATCCCCGGATTTGGTTATCGATGTTGCCATCAAAGGCATGTTCAACCTGCTGGAAGCGTTTCGCCAATCCCCCTCATCTCAGCAGTTTATGCTGATAAGCGGCGATTGCACGGTGGGGCACATCTTTCATGAATATCAAGGGCCGATCACCGAAGCCGCCCCGCGTCGGGCGTATCCGGGTTGTTACGCGCTGACCAAGGTTCTGGAGGAGGTCATGCTGGAGCAATATCAATTCCAATACGGGATTAACGGGTGCTGTCTGCGCGCGCCCTGGATCATGGAGAAAGACGATTTTCGCCATGTATTGTCGTTTGGCGATGATCAGTTTGGCGGGCCGGCCTGGGCTACTCTGTTGTCCAAAAACGAAGTTGAGCGATACCAATCCGGGCGATTTGTTCCCGTCTTGCTTGATGTGAACGGCGACCCTTTGCGCCGGAATTTTGTGCATGTTTCTGATCTGGCATCAGCCATTCTGGCGGCACTGGATTGCGAGGCCGCGCGGGGTGAATTGTTCAACATCGCGATGAACGAGCCAATAGATTACGCGCGCGTCGGGGATTATCTGCAAGCCTCGCGGAACTATTCCATCGCTGAAATTTCCAGTCCTTATTTTAGTAACTGGTTGGATAATTCAAAGGCGCGCCTACGGCTCAACTGGCGTCCTGAAATAAATACAGAAGCACTGGTAGACCGAGCATGGAATTACAAGCGGCCGAAAAATGAGCCGCGAAAGATCTGGTATCCCGGTTGAAAAACACGTGGGGGGCCAAACCAACCAACACCCAAGGAGATATGAAAATGAAGACAAAAATTACCTTTTTAGCAGCCACAGCTGCGTTTGCCATGACCGCCGGAGCGGGTATAGCGGGCGACAAGCAAATCTTGGCCATCGTGGTCAAGGGGCTGGATAATCCGTTTTTTGAACAGATCAATCTGGGGTGCCAGCAATGGATGTCCGAGAACGCTGATTCAGAATATGAATGCCTGTATACCGGCCCAGCGTCATCAACGGACGAGGCCGGAGAAGTGCAGATCGTTGATGATTTGATCACCCGTGGCGTCGCCGCAATCGCGATTTCGCCATCCAATGCACCTGCAATGGCTAACCGCATTCGTCAAATTGCGCCGGACATTCCGGTGATGACAGTCGACGCCGATTTCCTTGCAAATGACCGTGGGTTGCGGGTGACTTATTTGGGCACTGACAATTACCTGATGGGCGTGAAAATGGCCGAAGAAGCCGCCGCGTTGAAACCAGAGGGTGGCACGGTCTGCCTGCAACTTGGCAATGTCGCTGCGGATAACATCAATGCGCGCGCCCAAGGGTTCCGCGATACCGCAAGCGGCGTGACGGGCATTGAACGTCTCGAAGGTGAAAACGGCTGGACAGAGGTTGCCGGTTGCCCGGTATTCACCAATGACCAAGCCGATCTTGCCAATCAGCAAATGGCGGATACGTTTATCGCCAACCCTGATTTGGACGCGTTTATCCTGATTGGCGGCTGGGCACAATTTGCACCTCAGGCCTATAGACAGGTGACCGATCAGGTCATGGACAGACTTGATTCCAAAGAACTGATCATCATTGCCGGTGACACATTGCCCCCACAAACCAAAGCATTCCGAGAGGGGCGCAGCCATGCACAAATTGGCCAACGTCCGTTCGAAATGGGATATTTGGCACCGGATGTAATGATCCAGTTGATCAATGGCGAAAGCGTTGATGACCCGTTGTTCACAGGTCTTGATGTTTGCACCCAAGACAACCCGGGGTTCTGCGAAAACAACTAACCCCTGTTTATAATCAACGACAAGAACCGGGCCTAAATTTGGGTCCGGTTTTTTATTGCCTTTTGTCATTTTCCGGCCAGAAAATTTAATGTGATTGTATTACTAATAATATTATTATATATTGTTAATATTAGTATTGATTCTAAATTTGGGAAATAGTGCTGCCACAACGCAGCCATAGGGAGGAATTATGAAAGTTACAAACATACTAGGAATGGCCACTGCTCTGACGATTTTGGGGACAAGCGTATTTTCACAAGATAAGCCAACGCTGGCTTTTGTTGTGAATGCTGCATCTGATTTCTGGAAGCTTGCTGAAGCAGGTGTAAATGCCGCGCAAAAAGAATTGCCCGGTTACGATCTGCAATTCCGGTATCCTGCACAGGGCACCGCAGCTTTGCAGAATGCTTTGATGGATGATCTGGTTGCTGCGGGAACCGACGCGATCATGATTTCGTCGGTTGATCCCAAAACCTCGATTGATGCGTTTAATCGCATTGCCGGGCAAATACCGTTATTTACCACCGACAGCGACGCCCCGAACAGCAACCGGATCACCTATTTGGGGTCATCAAACACGGCGGCAGGCATTCAGTCAGGCGAAATTGCCATCGAAGCCATGCCAAATGGCGGCACTTGCATGGGATTTGTTGGCTTTCTTGGGGCGGATAATGCGATTGAACGCATCGCCGGTTTCCGTCAAGCGGTCGAAGGCTCGGGCATCACCCTTGTGGATGTGCGCGGCGATGACGTTGATTTTGCCCGTGCGCGCTCTAATGTTGATGATGTTCTGGCGGCCAACCCTGAAATCGACTGTATGGTTGGTTTCTATTCCTATAACCCTCCGAAAATCTATGAGGCGCTTAATGCTGCCGGTAAATTGGGTGAAATCACCGTCATTGCGTTTGACGAAGACCCAATTACGCTTGGCGCCGTGCGCGAAGGCACCTTTGCTGGCACCGTTGTTCAAGACCCGTATCAATGGGGGTATCTGGGCATGAAATTGATGGCTGACTATCTGGAAGGGGACACCTCCGGTATTCCCGAGGATGGGCTAATCATCGTTCCAACCCAAAAGATAACCACCGACAATGTTGATGCGTTTGAGGCCGAGCTGGTTGCTCGGATTAATGGTTAGGCAAGGCTCCAGGTTTGTCTTATCAATCAAGCGGGCGCAGGAATGCGCCCGCAATTTTTCAACCCCGTTACTGGTTTAACAGGGAAAATAAACGGTATCCCAATGTTTGAATTGCAACTGGATCAGGTGACCAAAGTTTACCCTGGCGTTGTCGCATTGTCTGACGTGTCGCTGGCAATAAAAGCGGGCGAAGTCGTGGGGCTGATCGGTGAAAACGGTGCCGGAAAATCCACTTTGATGAAAGTCCTTGGCGGCAGCATTGCCCCCAATAGCGGCCATATCCGGCTGAACGGGCAGTCATTTGCCAGCCTGTCGCCTGCACAGGCCACCAAACTTGGCATTGCGTTTGTGCATCAGGAATTAAACCCCTTTACCAACCTTGATGTGACCGCCAATATTTTGTTGGGCCGCGAAATCACCCGTGGAGCATTCAAGGCTTTGGACATTCCCGCCATGGAAAAAATTGTTGAACCGATTCTACAACAGCTTGATGCCAAATTTCATCCGCGCGCCATGGTATCGGGGTTATCATTGGCCGAACAACAACTGTTGGAAATCGCGCGCGCGCTTTCGCAGAATGCGCGGTTGGTAATTTTTGATGAACCGACCTCCAGCCTGACCATGTCTGAAACCGAGCGTTTGCTGAGCATTATCGACGGGCTGCGCCAACAAGATGTGGCGATATTATTCATTAGCCATCGGCTGTCTGAAATCACACAATGCGCTGATCGTGTTGTGGTTTTGCGCGATGGGCAAAATGCCGGTGAGCTGGAAAAAAGCCAGATCACTAAACCAGCCATGATCAGGTTGATGATCGGGCGCGATATCACCCCAAACACGGATGAACCGCAAAATACACCCGGAAAACCGGTGTTGGAGCTGCGCAAGGTCGCAACCCAAAGATATCCCGCTGCACGGGTTAATTTGACGCTGAAATGTGGCGAAATAATGGGCCTATCAGGGTTGGTTGGCGCAGGTCGCACGGAACTTGTGCGCGCCGTTTTCGGGATCGATGGGCTAAGGCAAGGCCAGATAATTCTGAATGGCAACCCCTTACCGCCCTGTTCGGTTGCCGCCGCGCTTGATGCGGGTTTATGTCTGGTCCCCGAGGATCGCAAAGAAGCCGGGTTAATTCTGGATTTTGAGATCGCCGACAATATCGCCCTGCCAAACCTGAGAATTGTTTCAAAACGCGGGGTCGTGGATAAGCCGTCGCTGCGCAAGCTGGCCGAACGGGGCAAACAGCGGCTGAATATCAAAGCGGCCTCGCTGCACAGTGTTACGGCTGAGCTTTCGGGGGGTAACCAGCAAAAGGTCGGGCTGGCCAAATGGCTGGAAATGCAGCCAACCGTATTGATTTTTGATGAACCAACGCGCGGTGTCGATGTTGGGGCAAAGATCGAGATCTACCAATTGTTGCGCAGTCTGGCACAACAAGGTGTTGGCATTCTGATGGTCTCAAGTGACATGGAAGAAGTGATTTCTGTATCGGATCGCGTCGCGGTGATGCGCAACGGGGAAATCAGCGGAATACTGGAAAAGAAAGAGATGAGCGAGCAAAATATTCTAAGCCTCGCCGTCGGATAGGGAGCAGATAATGCACAAAAAAGATCTGGGATTGGCCATACTGATTTTGATTGTCGGGGCTGTTGTTACCTTTATTAACCCACGGTTCATGTCGGCTGTGAACCTTGCGAACACCGCCAATTTAATTGGCCTTTTCGGGTTGTTTTCGATTGCCGGAGCATTTGTCATTGTCACAGCTGGAATTGAATTATCGGTGGGGTCAATGATTGCGCTGCTCGGGGTTTTGTTTATCGACATGATCGTTAATCTTAATGTGCCGTGGCCGCTGGCCATTATCATCGTGCTGGCAATCGGTGGAATGCTGGGGGCTGTGCATGGCTGGCTTGTGACAAAGCTTGGGTTACAGCCTTTTGTGGTTACGTTATGCGGGTTGTTGATCTATCGCGGTATTGCCCGGTTTTACACCCAAGACGCCACTGCGGGTTTTGGGTTTGGGCAAAGCTTTCCAAAACTTGAATGGCTGGTGGCCGGGCGCAGTTATGGCGTGCCTCATTCAATCATTGCCTTTGCGATCATGGCTTGGGCATCCTGGTTCTTGCTGCACCGAACGGTGTTTGGGCGGCATCTTTTTGCCGTGGGTAAAAACGAGGTCGCCGCGCGTTATTCCGGCATAAATACAACCCGTGTGATCACGTTGGCATTTATCATCTGTGCGGTGCTTACCGCGCTGTCAGCGGTGTTTTTTGCGATGTATACTCGGTCAATCTCGCCAGCCTCGCATGGCGGTTGTTATGAACTATACGGCATCGCAGCCGCGGTGTTGGGCGGGTTTTGATTGCGCGGTGGCGAAGGGTCGATCATCGGAGTGGTGCTGGGGACAATATTATTACAAATGCTGCAAAATCTGGTGAACTTGTTGGGGATACCTTCATCCCTTAACTTTGCGGTCATGGGAACGGTTATTTTGGCGGGCGTTATTGCAGATACCCAAATGGAAAAATACCGACAAAAACGCCGACAGAATGCGGCATTTCAAGCGGCCACCGGCCAAGATTAAACAGCTGCAAAGTTGTGGCACACAGAATTTAGGAAAACCAACGTGAAAACAAATTTTGCAAACTACCCGAGCCTTGGCGGAAAAACCGTATTTATAAGTGGCGGGGCATCGGGCATCGGTGCTGATATCGCCAAAACCTTTGCAAAGCAGAATTCCAAGGTTGGTATCATTGATATTGACCGTGAAAATGGCGCGGCGCTGGCGCAAGGGCTGGGCGATAACGTCGAATTTGCCGGTTGCGATCTGCGCGATATTTCCGCCCTGCGCGCTGCTTTTGGTTCGCTTGCTGAGCGTTTGGGGCCAGCGGATGTTTTGGTAAATAACGCAGCGCGTGATGACCGCCATGACTGGAGGGATGTCACGCCCGATTATTACGACGAACGGATGCAAACCAACCTGCGGCATATGTTTTTTGCCATTCAATCCGTGGCACCGGGGATGATCAAAGCCGGGGGCGGCTCTATTATCAATATGGGGTCGAATTCCTGGATGCAGGCGGTGGGTGATCTGCCGGTTTATGGCACTGCAAAAGCAGCCGTGCATGGGCTGACGCGAACCATGGCGCGCGACCTTGGCGGGCATCACATTCGGGTCAACACCGTTGTTCCGGGCTGGGTCATGACCGAGCGGCAAAAACAGCTTTGGGCCAATCCCGAAGCCCTTGAAAAGCATCTGGAACGGCAATGCCTGCCCGATTTGATCGAACCGGTTTATGTCGCCCAGATGGTGGCGTTTCTGGCCAGTGACGACAGCGCCATGTGCACGGCCAACAATTATATGGTTGAGGCGGGCTCCATTTAAGGGCGTTGACTTACAGACAGGCGGACATGCCGCCATCGACAAATAACGTAATGCCGTTGATGTATGATGACGCCTCCGAGGCCAGAAAAATCGCCGCGCCGCCCAGTTCCTGAACATTGCCCCATCGCCCGGCGGGGGTGCGTTTTGATATCCAATTTGAGAACTCCGGATCATCAATAAGTGCTTGATTAAGCTTTGTTTTGAAATACCCCGGCGCGATGGCATTGATCTGCAATCCCTTTGGCCCCCAATCCGTGGCCATGCCTTTGGTTAGGGCAGCAACAGCCCCTTTGCTGGTGGTATATGGGGTAATAGAGGGGCGGGCCAGCGCGCTCTGAATGGATGCAATATTGATGATCTTTCCGGTGCTGCGCCCAATCATATGTCTGGCAACTGCTTGCCCGACATTAAAAACAGAGCTGACATTGGTGCGCATCAAAACCTCAAAATCCTCCGAGCGGAAATCTTCCAATGCACCGCGCTGTTGCATTCCGGCGTTGTTAATCAAGATGTCAATCGGCGCGTGGTCTGTTTCAAACCCATCAATCGCCACCCGGCAGGCGGCGTGATCAGTTACATCAAAAACCAGTTCATGCACCGTGTTATTTGCACGCCGCAGCCCCGTTGCCGCCATCGCCACACGATCAGCGTCGCGCCCGTTCAAAATGACCGAGGCCCCCGCCTTTTGCAAAGCAGCAGCCAAGGCCAGCCCGATCCCGCGATTGGAGCCGGTAATCAGGGCCGTTTTGCCTGTCAGATCAAACAAATCCAATGATTTTTCTTCCGTGTTTCAAGACCCGCCCACCCCACACAGTTGATGTTCGGCCTGCCCCGAAATCTCGGTCGGAAGCGCAAAGGTTTTTCCCGCGTCCCGTTGCAGCATCGATAAATTTTGCGTTGCTGATGTTACAAAAATCGTTTGCAAATTCTTGCCGCCAAATGCCGGGCAGGTAACGTGGTCGGTTGGCAGTAAAATCTGGCTGACAAACGACCCGTTGGGCGCATATCTTGCCAGACGCCCAGCACCCCATTGCGCATTCCAAAAATACCCGTCAGCATCAATGACCGCCCCGTCCGGGTTAATGCCCGCACCGGTAAGGTCGATGAAAATTTCCGGTTTTCCGTCTGGCCAGCCGTTCAGAGGGTTAAGCGGCTGGCGCCAAATTACAGGATTAACGGTGTCGGTATAAAACCCGAAGCGCTGATCAGGCGTAAAGCAAATCGCATTGGGGATGGTTATTGCGCTATAAAGCTGGCGCAGCTCTCCGTGGTAATAACGATAAATCGCGCCGGCACCCGGTTCTTTGTTAATTCCCATGGTGCCAATCCAGAACCCGCCCCACGGGTCCGCCCGACCGTCGTTGGAACGGGTTATGGGGTTGTTGGCCTCCAGATCAACCACATGGGTTTGGGTTGCACTGGCAATATCAAAGCGAAATAATGAGACCGCATCAGCAATCAACAATGTATCATGATCAATCCATCCGGCGGCGGATACGTAATGTTCAAAATCCCAGCTTTTTGATTTGCTGTGCAGTTTCTTGCCTTCGATGTCGAACCAAAACAGTTCACCGCGCAACGGGTGCCATAGCGGCCCTTCGCCCAGTTCACAGGCGGTATGATCATGGATGATGCTCATGATTTCACCGCCAAACCAAATGCTGCCACGCTTTTGGCGGCGTTTTGTGCAACCGTTGCGGGGCTGTCACCAGCCCGATAAAGCGCGGTGCCAAGGCCAAAACCATTTGCCCCGGCGGCAATCCATTGCGCAAAGTTTTCCGGCCCCACCCCGCCCACAGCAAATACTTGCGTGGTGCGGGGCAATACCGCGCGCAGGGCGGCCAGACCATCCGTTCCCAGCTTGAACGCCGGAAAGATTTTCAGCCCGTCAGCCCCGGCATTAAGTGCCGCAAAACATTCGGTTGGGGTCAGCACACCGGGATAGGATAAAAGCCCAAGGGCCTTGGTCGCAGCGATGACCTGAGGGTCACAATTTGGCGAAACAATCAGCCGCGCACCGGTTGCCGCGACCTGCGTTACCTGCGCTTTACTAAGCACGGTTCCGGCACCAAATTCGGCAACATCGCCAAATTCACGCACCAATAATTCAATGCTTTTAAGGGGCTCGGGCGAATTTAGGGGCACCTCAATCTTGGTGATGCCCGCCTCGATCAAAACCGCGCCGATGGCAAGGGCCTGATCGGGCTTCAGGCCGCGTAGAATGGCGATTAGGTTTGGTTTCATGGCCGGTCTTTCGATTTAACTATCTGTTGATATGCAGCGTTCAGGCCTAGGCGGCTAAGGGCTGCGCCGTCTTGTGGCTCGGGTGATAATCCTTGGGCCGTTAGCGCGTGATCATAAGCTTTGACCAAATCGCCCCGCCCCAAAACCACCACCCTGCGCCCCAGCCAATAGGGCCGCGCCCCGGCCAGTTCCAAGCCAATAAGCAACCCCGATAACCGTGACCGCGCCTGAACGGCACTTAGCCCACTAATCAGCGATTCCGCGCGTAGCGAGAACAGGTTCGCAGATGTTTTGGCCGGGCTGGAAAGCGACAGGTTTACCGCCTCGATAAAGGCATGTCTGTCCCATCCATCCGCAGATACTGCGTGATGCAACACGGAATTATTTGCCAACAGGGAAAACAGCTCCCCGGTCATAAAGGTTGCAAAACTAATGATTTCGCGTGCGCTGATATGCACCCATTTGGTATGAGTGCCCGGCAGGCATACCACACCGTCAAAATCCGGTTCAAGGGAAAGCAAGCCGCCAAGCTGGGTTTCCTCGCCCCGCATCACATCAGCCGGTTGGGTCTGTTTGATGCCGGGTAAAATATAAACCCGAAGGCGCGGGTCTTTGGTTGGCACGTGCGTTATGCGATCAGCCGCCAACAGGGCGCAGGGCGTGTTGCGATAAGGTGCCTCATGCCAACCTTGTTTGGCGCCCGCCATGCCACAACAAATGACGGGCATTTTTGCACGGCCCAGCCAGTCGCCAATTAATGCCAGCAATTCGGGTTCAAATTGACCCGGTTCAAGACCAGCCATTCCGGCATTTGACTGCCGGTGCCCCAATTCACGGCCATCATCCGTCATCGCCCAAACCCGCAGGTTTGACGTGCCCCAATCCACCGCGATCCAGTCTGGTTGTGTCATCGCGCCGCTGTCCCTGACACTAAGCCACTGACATTTTTGCGGTAATGAAAACTGGCAAATCTCACCATCAATGGCACCCCTCTTTAACGTAACTGCTGCGCGCTTTTGCTGAAAATTCAGGTTAATATCAGCTTAGCATATATTTGGTTCCACTTAGTGGAACTAGGTTTACTTTAACGAAACTATGTGCTAGGCTGTCCAAAATGTCAATATTTATGCGCATCACTTGCTGAGCAAAGGTATATTATGTCCGAAAGCGCCCCCGGAACCCTTGGAAAAACATTGTCGGTGCTGGAGGATATCTCAAGAATCGGACGCCCTGTGCGGTTCAATGAATTGCTGGCCCAAAGCACCCATCCAAAGGCAACGCTGTATCGGCTGCTTCAAACTTTGACCGATCAGGGAATGTTGCAATACGACCCAGAGACCCGCCATTACCGCCTTGGTGCGCGGCTGGTGCGCTTGGCGCATGCAGCTTGGCAACAGGCCTCATTGGCACCGATTGCGCGTGAACATATTGATCTGCTGTCAGCCAATATCGAAGAAACAGTGCATCTGGCCCAACTGGAAAGCGGGCAGGTTCTTTATGTGGATAAACGCAACGCCCGATCCCCGATTATGATGAACTCCAAAGTTGGCAGAATAAGCCCGGCCTATTGCACGGGTGTTGGCAAGGCCATGCTTGCATTTTTGGATGATGCCTCGCTTAAGGCCGCGTTAAAAGAGCAATCATTCCATGGGTATACGCCCAATACATTGACCACACCGCGCGATTTGCTGGCGGTATTGGAACAAGTGCGCCAGACCGGTCAGGCCTATGATCGCGAAGAACATGAGCCGCAGATAATATGCGTTGCGGTCCCCATCCTCAGCCCGAAAGGGCGGGTGTTAGGTGGGCTGTCTGTTACCAGCAACACCATGCGCCATTCGCTTGACGACCTCGGGCGGTTTGTCCCCGAAATCCAATATGCGGCGAAAAAAATCGGGGAGGACGCAGAAATATGGCAGTTCCCCGGGGCAATAGAAAAGGGTGTTTGAAAATGAAAAACAATCACGACGGAATTAATCGCACTCGGACAGAATGCAATAGAATATGGGGCATAGCAAAATGGTAAAGAAAACTCGCCGCTCGCAGAACTGGTATGGCAAGCTCGATAAAGACGGATTTATTCATCGCAGCTGGATGAAAAACCAAGGCTTTCCCGACCATGCCTTTGATGGACGGCCCATTATCGGCATTTGCAACACGTGGTCCGAACTGACGCCGTGCAATTCCGGCCTGCGCGTGCTGGCCGAAGCCGTAAAGCGCGGCGTGTGGGAATCGGGCGGTTTTCCGGTAGAATTTCCGGTGATGTCGCTGGGCGAGACCCAGATGAAACCCACCGCCATGCTGTTTCGCAACCTGCTGGCCATGGATGTTGAGGAAAGCATTCGCGCTTATGGCATCGACGGCGTGGTGCTGCTGGGCGGCTGTGATAAAACCACACCGGGGCAATTGATGGGCGCGTTGAGCGTTGATTTACCGACCATCGTTGTGTCATCAGGCCCGATGCTGAACGGTAAATTCAAGGGCCGCGATATCGGCTCGGGCACCGATGTGTGGAAGTTTTCCGAGGCCGTGCGCGCCGGCGAAATGACCTTGCAAGATTTTATGGGTGCCGAAAGCGGGATGAGCCGCTCAGCGGGGGTGTGTATGACCATGGGCACGGCCTCAACGATGGCCAGTTTGGTAGAGGCCATGGGGTTGAGCCTGCCGACAAACGCCGCCCTGCCAGCGGTGGATGCCCGGCGCACGGCGCTGGCGCATCTGACTGGCAAACGCATTGTTGAAATGGTTGACGAAGACCTGAAACTATCTGACATTCTGACCAAACAAAGCTTTGAAAATGCTATTCTGGCCAATGCCGCTGTGGGTGGCTCCACCAATGCCGTGGTGCATTTGCTGGCCATGGCCGGACGCGCAGAAATCCCGCTAACGCTGGAGGATTTTGAGATCGGCGGCGACATTCCGTTGCTGGTCAACTGTATGCCCTCGGGCAAATACCTGATGGAAGATTTCTGTTATGCAGGCGGCATGCCTGCGGTGCTGGCTGAATTATCCGATGTGCTGCGCCCCGCCAAAACCGTGCTGGGCGGCGATATTTCGGCATATGCCGACGGGGCAGAAACCTATAACCGTGATGTGATCCACGCGTTCGATGCGCCGTTAAAACCCGCCGCTGGCCTGCGGGTGTTGCGCGGCAATCTGGCCCCCGATGGCGCGATCATCAAACCATCCGCCGCCTCGGATCACCTGTTGGAGCACGAAGCCGAGGCCTATGTTTTTGAAAATGTCGAAGACATGAAGGCCAACATCGACCGGCCCGATTTGCCCGTGGATGCAACCACCATTCTGGTGCTAAAAGGCTGCGGCCCAAAGGGTTATCCGGGCATGCCCGAGGTTGGCAATATGCCCATTCCGCAAGTGCTGGTTGAAAAAGGCGTGCGCGATATGGTGCGGGTTTCTGACGCGCGCATGTCGGGCACGGCATATGGCACCGTGGTGCTGCACGTCGCGCCCGAGGCCCATGCCGGTGGGCTGTTGGCGCTGGTCAAAACCGGCGATCGCATTCGCCTCAGCGCCAAAAACGGCACGCTGGAACTGCTGGTTGATGACGCGGAAATTGCAACACGCCGCGCCGCGTGGCAGCCAGATCTGCCGCATTACTCGCGCGGCTATGCCAAAATGTATATTGATCATGTGCTGCAAGCCGATCAAGGCGCAGACCTGGATTTTCTGGTGGGCAAAGACACGCGCCTTGTGACACGGGAAAGCCATTAAGGGTATCGCCAACCTATTGCGCATATTTCCCCGTGCAACATAGCCAGAAATAAGCAGGAATCGGGTGGCGAAACACCCGTGTTGCGCTAAGGTCTGGCCATGAATCAACAAACCACAAATGACCCGTATCATTATGCCCTGATCGCCCGCGCCATCAGCTTTATTGAGGATCGCGCCGCTGACCAGCCCAGCCTTGACGAGGTTGCCAATGCCGTGGGCCTTTCACCTGCCCATTTTCAAAGGGTATTTAGCAAATGGACAGGTATCAGCCCCAAAAAATACCTACAATACCTGACAGTGGATATGGCACGGGATCTGTTGAAAAACCGGTTTTCCCTGCTTGACACTGCGCTGGAAACCGGGCTTTCCGGCCCGTCACGCCTGCATGATCTTTTTGTAAACTGGGAGGCCATGAGCCCCGGCGAATACGCCAGACATGGCGCCGGGCTGGAAATATTTTACGGGTGGTTTGACACGCCATTCGGGCGGGTTCTGGCAACGGGAACAAGGCGCGGAATTTGTGGGCTGGCCTTTAGCGACATCGTCGGTGATACCGCCGCAAAGGCTGACCTGTTCGAGCGCTGGCCCAAAGCGCGTTTTGTCAAACAACCCGAAAACCTGCGCCTCTGGGTTGAGGCCGCAATTTTGGGCAAAGGCAACGCCAAATTGCTCATGATCGGATCACCGCTGCAAATCAAAGTCTGGGAAGCATTGCTAAGCATTCCGTCGGGATATGTTTCCACCTATTCCGAAATCGCCCGTGTCATCGGCAACCCAAAAGCCAGCCGCGCGGTTGGAACGGCTGTCGGGCGCAACCCGATCAGCTGGTTGATTCCCTGCCACCGTGCCTTGCGCAAATCCGGTGCGATGGGCGGATATCATTGGGGATTGCCCGTTAAACAGGCTCTTTTAGCCCGCGAAGCCGCGATTTTTGACAGTAAAGGCCGATAATAGGCAAATCCTTGCCGTTTTTGCCCCGCAACAGGAATATGAACCGCATTTGCTTGTGAGCGGGCCTGATCTCGGGTCTAAGATGGATATACCGCCACATCATTCAAAGGAACGAGGTATTTCAATGGCTATATTAAGAACTTCAACCGCAGTTGTATTGGTCGCAGGCCTGGGACTGGCCGCTTGCACAAACCCGGATGGCACCAGTAATAACACAGGCACCGGCGCATTGTTTGGCGGTGGTCTTGGCGCGGCAATTGGCGCTGCGGTCTCTGGTGATAACACACGCGGTGCTGTTATTGGTGGCCTGATCGGCGCTGGCATTGGCGGCGCAATTGGTAATGACCTTGACCGCCAAGAAGCCGCGCTTCGCCAACAAATGGGCGGCAGCGGCGTGTCGATTATCAATACCGGCAGCCAGCTAATTGTTACCTTGCCCGAAGCCATTACGTTCCCCGTGGACGGCGCTCAGTTGAAATCCAGCTTTGTGCAATCGCTGAATGCGTTGGCTGCAAATCTGCAACAATACCCCAACACCACGGTTGAGGTAATTGGCCACACCGATTCAACCGGCGATGCCAATTACAACCAAAACCTGTCAGAGCGCCGCGCGGCGTCTGTCCGCTCTGTGTTGCTGAATGCGGGTGTTTCGGGTGGCCGTTTGCGCGCCTACGGGCTGGGCGAAAGCCAACCCGTCGCGTCAAACGCAACCCGCAATGGTCGCCAACAAAACCGCCGAGTTGAGATTTATATCACACCAAACCGGTAACCTGTGGTTTATCAATAATCTTAAGGGCTGCATTCTGCGGCCCTTTTTTGTGCGGCATTGCCCACGGTTTTGCAAATTTCCGGTTTTGGGCTAGTATCTGAAAATACAAAGGAAATAAACATGACCGAGACAGCCTCCGACATCCTGAAGGAACTAAAAAACCTTGGTGACGCCGCCACCAAAAAGATGCAGATAAACAATGGCGCAAAGGAACCGGTTTTTGGTGTCAAAGCTGCCGACCTCAAGAAAATTGTCAAACGGGTTAAGAAAAACCACGCGTTGGCGCTGGATTTATTCGCCACCGGAAATTCCGATGCGATGTATCTGGCCGCGTTGATTGCCGATGAAAACGAAATTTCAAAAAGCCAGTTGGAAACATGGGTTAATGCTGCTTATTGGCCTTGGCTGTGCGAATTTTCGGTGCCATGGGTGGCGGGCGAAAGCCCCTTTGGCTTTGAACTGGCGATGGAATGGATAGAATCCGATCTTGAAACCGTCGCGTCGTCCGGCTGGGGAATATTGGCGTATTTGCCCGCCATTAAACCCGATGCCGACCTTGATTTGGCGGTTTTTGAAGCCCTGTTAAAACGGGTTGAAAGCCATGTTCATGATGATAAAAACCGCGTCAGTCACATGATGAACGCATTTGTGATCGCGGTTGGGCATTACATTTTGCCGCTGTCCGAACAGGCCGCTGCCACCGCAAAAATCATTGGCAAAGTAGAGGTTGATATGGGCACAACTGCCTGCAAGGTGCCCTTGGCATCATTGGCAATTGAAAAAGTGGCCAAGCGTGGCGCCACGGGTAAAAAACGCAAATCCGCGCGGGCCTGAACCAAAAAAACCCGGCACGGATGGCCGGGTTTGATTAAATAAATTCAGACGTGTTTAGTGCAGTTTTGCGCCAACATCCTTAATGGCCGCATCAATCAATGCGTTGCCATCGGTGGCCGCCATTTTGGACGCAATCACATCACCCGCCGCTGCAATCGCGATGGTCACGGCTTTGTCCTTAACCTCGCGCACCGCAGCGTCTTGTGCGGATGCGATTTGGTCAACAGCCGCTTGCAACCGCCGTGCAATGGTTTCCTTCAGCGCGTCTTTTGCCGCAACTGCAGCAAGTTCGGCTTCGTCTTTGGCTTGCGCGATGATGCCCTCTGATTGCTCGGCAACTTCTTTGCGTTTGCGTTCATAAGATGCCAAAATGGTTTTGGCTTCTTCTTGCAATGCCCGGGCTTCGTCGATTTCGGTTTTGATTGCCGCCGCGCGGTCATCCAAAAGTTTACCCATCATTTTGGGCACTTTAAGATACAGCAAAACCCCGACAAACAGCACAAACGCGATGGTCACAACAAAGTTTGTGTTATTCATCGTAAACCCGGTTGCCGAGGCAAATGCGGGGGATGCAAAACCCATCAGCGCCAGCGAAGATTTAAACAGGTTCTTCATAATTCTACCCTTTCATCCGGCTGGTTACAGCCGCCTTAAGCGCCTTGTCATCCGATGCAGATGGCATCAGTGACGCAACAACAGCCGCTGCGGTCTCAGAGGCCACTTGGCGGATATTTTCGACAGCGCTATCGCGGATCGCTGAAATTGCCGCCTCGGATTCAGCAGCTTTGGCGCTGATTTCCGCATCGGCTTTGGCAATTGCTTTGTCCAGATCTTTTTGGATATCCGCCTTGGTTCCCTCAGCAATTTTCATCGCCTGCGAACGTGCGTCTGCCAGTGCAGCGTTGTAATCCGCCTCGGCTTGCTCAGCTTGTGATTTGAAATCAGCCGCCTGCGCGATATACCCGCTTATGGTGTCATGGCGTTCCTCAAGAACCCCGCCAATGCGCGGCAACGCAATTTTTGAGATAATCAAATAGATGATCACCAGCGCCACAACCATCCAGAATATCTGGTTTGGAAATGCGCCAAATTCTAGTTGAGGCATGCCCTCAAAGTTAGCCGCAAGGCCCTCAGCCCCGCCTGCCACTTCGTGACCTGCATCAGCAGCTTGCGCCGCTTCGGCAACGTGTTCGGTTGCCTCTAATTCTACATGGTTGGCCATGGGTAACTCCAAAAAGCTATCGGAGGGCATCACGCCCTCCACTCAATCCAGCGATGGCCCGAGCGGGCCACCAGATCAATCAGCCTATTGTGCGTACATCAACAGCAAGGCAACCAGGAACGAGAATATCCCCAATGCTTCTGCAAACGCAATACCAATGAACATGGTTGCAGTCTGACCGCCAGCGGCTGCCGGGTTACGCAATGCGCCTGCAAGGAAATTACCCACAACGTGGCCCACACCAACGGCTGCGCCGCCCATACCTGTACATGCAAGACCCGCACCAATCAGTGCGCCCATTTGTACCAGATCGCCTT
>CAZSSS010000001.1:0-25533 GCA_964609255.1 uncultured Rhodobacterales bacterium | reverse complement strand
GCAAAATGCGATCATTGCTCTGCTGGCCCAAATGGGGGCTTTTGTTCCGGCGGGCTCTGCCCATATCGGCCTGATTACCCAGCTTTTCAGCCGGGTTGGCGCGGCTGATGATCTGGCGCGCGGGCAATCAACATTTATGGTGGAAATGATTGAGACAGCAGCCATTTTGAACCTCGCAAATGACCGCGCACTGGTTATTTTGGATGAGATCGGCCGCGGCACCGCAACCTATGACGGCTTGTCCATCGCTTGGGCTACGCTGGAACATTTGCATAATATCAACCGTTGCCGAACGATTTTTGCCACGCATTATCATGAGCTTACGGTGCTTACCAAAAAGCTGAAAGGGCTGCGAAATGCAACTGTGAAAGTGCGTGAACATCAAGGCGATGTGATATTCTTGCACGAAGTTGTTGAGGGCGCCGCGGATCGGTCTTATGGGGTTCAAGTTGCCAAACTGGCCGGATTACCGCATTCGGTAACCGACCGCGCGCGGGTTATTTTGGACAAATTGGAGCAAGGCGAGCGTGAGGGCGGCGGCAAGGCCAAAGTGTTAATCGATGATTTACCGCTGTTTAATACCAGCCCAAGCCCCATGCCAATAAAGCAAAAACAATCCGAGGTGGAGGCCGCGCTTGCAGCCGTTCACCCCGATGATCTTAGCCCTCGCGAGGCCTTAGCCGAAATTTACAGGCTTCGCGAAATATTGGAGAAATAATCCTATTCTTCGGGTTTTTCAGCCTTTACAGGGTCAGTATTTGACGAAACGCCCACCTGCGCAGGGCGAATAAGGCGGTCACCAATCACAAAACCATTGGCCATAACCTGAATTATGTGGCCTTTTTTGGTGTTTGGCACGGGTGCTTCAAACATCGCCTGATGCTGTTTTGCATCAAATTTAGCCCCGATTTCAGGTTCAACCTTCAGGATTTTATGTTTTTCAAATACGGACAATAATTCACGTTGAGTCAGCTCCAACCCTTCGACCAGCGACGCATTATTTTCGCGCAACAAATCATCCAGATTCTCCAATGCGCGGCCCAGATTATCATGCACTGACAGCAAATCGCGCGCCAATTTGGTGCCGCCATAAAGCTCTGCCTCACGGCGGTCACGTTCGCCACGCTTGCGGATATTTTCGGTTTCGGCCATGGCACGCATCAACCGATCTTTGAGCTGAATATTTTCAGCCTCCAGATCCTCAACCGAGGCTGGCGCGAGGTCTGCCAGCTCCTGCGCTTCAAGTTCCTCTTCTTCCATTGTTTCGGGGTTGTCCAAAAACGGGTTTTCGTCTTCCTGCGCCATGTCTTTCCTTTACAACTGGTTTGAAACCAGCCTTCCCATCAGTTGCGCGGTGTAATCCACAATTGGCACAATTCGCGCGTAATTCAAATGCGTCGGCCCGATGACACCCACCGCCCCAACAATTTTCCGTTCAGCGTTCATATAGGGAGAAACCACCAGACTGCTACCCGAAAGTGAGAATAATTTGTTCTCGGCACCAATAAAAACGCGCACACCGTCGCCAGCCTCGGTTAGGTTCAATAAATGTTCCAAATCACGCTTGCGCTCTAGGTCATCAAACAGTTGGCGAATGCGCTCAAGGTCAGCCTCGGTGGCGGAATCATCCAGTAAATTACTGCGACCACGCACGATCAGGCGTTCCTGATGGGCATCCGCCCAAATCGCCACCCCTGATTCGATGAGGTTTTGAGACAGGATATCCAGCTCCGAGCGATGTTTCTGTATTTCACGTGAAACAATTGTGCGAATTTCAGAAACGGTATGGCCGTTCAGAATGGCATTCAGAAAATTCGCAGCCTCGCGCATGGCTGATGGGGTCAAGCCAGCGGGCGGCGTGAAAAGACGGTTTTCAACATTGCCGTCAGCAGTGACAAGCACCACCAAAGCGCGATCAGGCGCGAGGGATACAAATTCCAGATGCTTGATAGGCGCCTCAGATTTGGGCGCCAAAACCAGGCTTGCGCCTTGCGTCAACCCCGACAGCATTGCACCTGCGTTATCCAGCACCGACTGCATGTCATTTTCGGTAGAATCGATCGATTTCTCAATTTCCTGCCGCTCTGGCCCTGAAACATCGCCAATTTCAAGAATTCCATCAACAAAAAGCCGCAGACCCTGATGGGTTGGCAACCGCCCCGCAGAGGTGTGCGGGCTATCAAGCAACCCGAGATGCTCAAGATCTTGCATAGTATTTCGAATGGTCGCTGCGGATACTTTTTCAACCATATCACGCGAAAGCGTGCGGGAGCCGACCGGCTCTCCGGTTTTTAAATAGGACTCAACGATCAGGCGAAAAACCTCACGGGAGCGCGCATTCAGGTCCGAAATTGGTGATTTACTGGTCATATCAGCAAGAATTTAAGCATTCTAAGGGGCAGCGTCAATGCAAGGATGCTGGACCTCTTGGTTGTGCCGCTGTATGAGCATATTCAACAAAATCAGGAGAATACCCATGCGCCCATCCGGTAGAACCAACGACACAATGCGCGATATTGTGATCGAAACAAACGTCACCAAACATGCCGAAGGATCATGCCTGATAAAATGCGGTGATACCCATGTTTTATGCACCGCGTCATTGGAAACGCGCGTGCCGCCTTGGTTGCGCAACTCTGGTTTGGGCTGGGTCACGGCGGAATATGGCATGCTGCCACGCTCCACCGGATCACGCATGCGGCGTGAGGCGACGGCGGGTAAACAATCTGGAAGAACACAAGAAATTCAACGGCTTATCGGGCGCAGCTTGCGGGCTGGTGTTGACCGCGTAGCATTGGGGGAGCGTCAGATCACGGTGGATTGTGACGTTATTCAGGCTGACGGTGGCACGCGCTGCGCCTCAATCACTGGTGGTTGGGTGGCGTTACGGCTGGCGGTAAATGCATTGCTGAAAGCAGGCGATATTAAGGATGATCCACTAACCAGCCATGTTGCGGCGGTTTCGTGCGGAATTTACGGCGGCGTTCCGGTGCTTGATCTGGACTATCCTGAGGACAGCGACGCGGGCACGGATGCGAATTTTGTAATGACGGACAATAAGGGATTGATCGAAATCCAAGGCTCTGCTGAGGGCGCAACATTTAGCCGCGCAGAATTTGACCAACTAATGGATTTGGCCGAAAAAGGCGTGGCAGAGCTGGTTTTGACGCAAAAAGCAGCGGTAAATGCGTAAGTTTGAATCCGAAAAGCTGGTTGTAGCCACCCATAACCAAGGAAAGTTGGAGGAAATTGCGCGGCTTATGCAACCTTTCGGGATTTCGACCGTTTCTGCGGGCAAATTGGGTTTTGACGAACCCGTTGAGACCGAAGATAACTTTATCGGAAATGCCCGGATAAAGGCGCATTATGCTGCTAAAAAATCTGGCATGCCCGCGCTGGCGGATGACAGCGGCATTGAGATCGACGGTTTAGGCGGCGCGCCGGGCGTTTACACAGCCGACTGGGCCGAAACCCCGAATGGCCGTGATTTTGTTATGGCGATGACCAAAACCTGGGCCAAACTAGAAGAAGTTAACGCACCGTTTCCGCGCATCGCCCGATTTTGCAGCACCTTGGTTTTGGCGTGGCCTGATGGCCATGACGAGGTTTTTGAAGGCAAAATCGACGGGCAAATTGTCTGGCCAATGAAGGGAGAGGAGGGCCATGGTTATGACCCGATTTTCCAGCCAAACGGTTTTGACATCACATTCGGTGAGATGGACCGCTGGGAGAAAAACGAAATAAGCCACCGCGCTGACGCGTTTCGAAAACTCGTAAGGGGATGTTTTTCAACATGAAATCTGAACGCACACTTATTAGCACCGGATCTCCGTTTGAAAAAACCATGGGATATAGCCGCGCTGTGGTGCAGGGCGATTGGTGTTTTGTATCCGGCGTTACGGGGTATAATTATACCACAATGGAAATGCCCGAGCTGATCGTTGAGCAGGCCAGCAATTGTTTTGAAACCATCGCAAAAGTGCTGGCCGAAGCC
Organism: uncultured Rhodobacterales bacterium; assembly: GCA_964609255.1. Lineage (GTDB taxonomy): Bacteria > Pseudomonadota > Alphaproteobacteria > Rhodobacterales > Rhodobacteraceae > UBA3077. Next base: position 21,539 of record CAZSSS010000001.1, on the reverse strand, counting down.
AAATTCGAAATGGCCGACATCGCGCGGGTTCAGTATACGGTTATTCGCTCCGATCTGGTTGACAGCCTGTCGCCTGTTTTCAGCAAATATCTTGGCGATATTCGCCCCGCAGCAACCATGATCATCGCAGGGCTGATCAAACCGGAAATGTTAATCGAAATAGAGGTCACAGCGTTTCAAGGATGATCAACGACTGGCAAAATTCCGGATTTGGCGTCTATATCCACTGGCCGTTTTGCTTGGCAAAATGCCCCTATTGCGACTTTAACAGCCATGTTCGGGCTGACATTGATCAAACCGCTTGGCGCGATGCATTAGTGAGCGAAATTCGCGAAACCGCGAAAATCACCGGCCCACGCGATGTTAATACGGTTTTCTTTGGCGGCGGCACCCCGAGCCTGATGCCCCCCGAAACCATCACCATCATAATTGCCGAGATTAACAAAGTTTGGGGCCTGAACCCCGGCGCAGAAATTTCCATGGAAGCCAACCCGACATCGGTTGAGGCCGGGCGGTTTGCGGCGTTTTCTGATGCGGGAATAAACCGTTTATCGATGGGCATTCAGGCGCTGAATGACACGGATCTAAAGGCGCTGGGGCGCATGCACTCTGCTGAGGATGCGATAAAAGCATTTGATATTGCTAAGAAATATTTCTCAAACGTTAGTTTTGATCTGATTTACGCGCGGCAAAATCAAACATTGGAAAACTGGTGCAATGAGCTGAAAAAGGCCATTGATATGGCCGTTGACCACCTGTCATTATATCAATTAACCATCGAAAACGGCACCCGTTTTGGTGATCTTTATAATCGCGGAAAACTGCGTAACCTGCCCGACGAAGCGATTGCGACCGACATGTATTTTGCCACTCAGGATATCTGCGGCGCGGCGGGAATGGCGGGGTATGAGACCTCAAACCACTGCAAAAATGGCAAAGAATGTCTGCACAATCTGAATTATTGGCGTTACGGTGATTACGCCGGCATCGGGCCGGGCGCCCATGGCCGCCTGACCATAAATGGCCAGAGATTCGCCAGCAGCACCCATTTATCGCCGGAAAAATGGCTGGATGAGGTAAAAAAAACCGGGCTTGGCCGGGCAGAATTTGAACGGCTTAGCACTACTGACCAAGCGATTGAATATCTGATGATGTCGATGCGTCTGAATGAAGGCGCGGACCTTGCGCGATATGAATCATTGGCAAAAACCAAACTGAAAACCAGCGTTATTAACGATTTGACCAGCGACGGGTTAATCGAGAATTACCGCGGAAATTTACGCAGCACCGCCAAAGGTAAACCATTGCTTAACGGCATCCTGAGGGAGCTGTTATGACCAAGGATATTTTACGGATATTCTGGTTTTTACTTGGTATTTTTGCACTGGGGCTAGGCATAGTCGGAATATTTCTACCGATATTGCCAACTGTTCCGTTTTTGCTTTTGGCAGCAATTGGATTTGGGAAATCTTCGGACAAAACGCATAACTGGCTGATAAGTCATCAATATTTCGGCCCTCCCATTCTGGATTGGGAAAAGAACGGCGCCATCAGCCGCCGGGTTAAATTTTATGCTAGTGTGTCAATGCTGGCGTCGCTTGGGCTGGCTGTTACCCTGACGGTCCCCCTAGTATTTTTGGCGATTCAAGCGGTTTGCCTGCTTGGCGCAGCAATATTTATCTGGTCACGACCGGAAAAATAACAGCCAACAGCCTAGCGCCGCGATGCTTTTCTAAGGTCGGAAATTACGCGATGAATAATCGGAATACCGTTTGTCAGATACCTGTCCTTAAGGGACACCGCAACAAGCTGGCGATAATCTTGTGGTTCACAAAACGGCACAAGGGTCAGATAATCTGACAACTCAGGGGCCAGATACCGTTGCGGAACAATGGAGACGCCAAAACCTTCGCGCACAAAACTTTCGATCGCGGCAACGGAATCGACCTCCATGCTTTCTTTGACAAAAATATTGCGTTTTCGAAGTTGTTGCGAAATTTGCTGCCCCAACAGGGTTTTATAGGAAAATGCGATAAATGTCTGGCTTTGTAACAGGTCAATTTCCGACAAACCCTGCATGTCTTTGTTAGCAATAACAAAAAGCGGTTCCTTGGCCAGCGGCACAATGTCCAATTCAGGAAATTGCGCAATAGGGCCAGTGACCAACGCCACATCGATTTCCCTGTTTAAAACTTGCGAAGTTAAATCACTGGACAAGCCGGACCGCACTTTAACCTGCAAGTTGGGTTGTTTTAGTTGAATTTTCCGCAAAATCACAGGCAGGCTGTCTTGTAAAACGGTGGGCACCGCCCCAACGGTCAACGTATCTGTGTGATGTTTACCCGAACCAATTAACGTAATGTTTGCAATAGTTTCCAGCGATTGTCGTGCGGCTTCTGCGGCGCGCAACCCTGTTTCGGTAAAGGTCGGCGGCCGGGTAGATCGATCAAATATTGGTCGGTTAAACTCCTGCTCAAGATGCCGGATTTGTAGGGAAATTGCCGGATGGCTTAGCCCTAACCGCTCAGCAGCGGCTGAAAAACTGCCTTCCTCCATGATGGCGACAAGCGTTTTGATTTGCTGTAAATTCATTAAGGGTGTTTAGTTTAGTTTTGGTAAACTAACCAGCCAATTTTCGACAAAAAGTAACTTTTATATTTAACAAATTTAAGTAATCTGTCGGAGTAACGACTCTGGAAAATACCGATTTGGCGCATCAATCAAAAAATGGTCCCCTGCATGGGCTTAAGGTGCTTGACCTTTCGCGGATTTTGGCGGGGCCGACCTGCACGCAATTACTGGGCGATTATGGCGCTGATATTGCAAAAATAGAGCGGCCCGGCATGGGGGATGATACCCGAAAATGGGGGCCGCCCTATGTTCCGGCAACGGATGGCAGCCCAACCAGTGAAAGCGCTTATTACCTGTCGTCAAACCGCAACAAGCGCTCGGTCGGGGTGGATATAACCACCAAAGCTGGCGCAAAAACCATTCGGGATCTTGCAAAAGTCAGCGATATTTTCATCGAGAATTTCAAGCTGAACGGGTTGAAAAAATATGGGCTGGATTATGCCAGCCTTAAGAAAATAAATAGCCGGCTGATTTATTGCTCCATTACGGGATACGGCCAAACTGGCCCCAACGCGCATTTGCCGGGCTATGATCTGATGGCGCAAGGGTATGGCGGCATCATGAGCCTGACCGGCGCGCCAAATGGTGAACCGATGAAAGTTGGCGTAGGCATTGCTGATGTGATGTGCGGCATGTATGCCACCACCGCAATTCTGGCAGCCCTGCGGCACCGCGACCAAACCGGAGAAGGGCAGCATATTGATATTGCACTGGTCGATTGTCAGGTTGCATGGTTGGTAAATGAAGGCACGAATTACCTGTTATCAGGCGACATTCCACAGCGACGCGGCAATCAGCACCCAAATATCGTGCCTTACCAAGCCTTTGAAACCAGCGACGGGCATATCTTGATAGCAGTTGGAAATGATGAACAATTCCAGCGGTTTTGTGATATTATCGGGCAATCCGCGCTGGCCAATGATGCCCTGTATTCAACAAACCCGCAGCGCATTATCAACCGCGATGCGCTGATAAAATTGCTGGTTCCGGTGATTAAAGCATTTGCAAAGGCTGATCTTGAATCTCGGTTAAGTGCAGGCTTGGTGCCTTGTGGGCCAATCAACAATCTGGCTGAGGTTTTCAACAGCGATCAGGTCGCGGCGCGGCACATGAAAATTTCTATGGCGCATCTGGGTGGCTCCGTTGATCTTATCGGTAATCCGGTTAAATTTTCAGCGTCGCCAGTAACATACCGTAATCCACCGCCGCTTTGCGGGGCCAATACAAACGAGGTATTGGATGAATGGCTGGGGCGCGGGGACAAATGATGTTTTACCTAACGGATGAACAATTGTTGCTTCGGGACGCCGCGCGAAAACTGGCAAAAGATGTTATCGGCCCGCGCGCAGCGGATGTTGACCGCAGCGAAGAATACCCGTGGCATAACATAAAATCCCTGACCGAGGCGGGGTTCATGGGCATGACTATTCCCAAGAAATACGGCGGAATGGGTTGTTCTTATATGGATGTTGTGTTGGTGGTTGAGGAACTGGCAAAAACATGCGGAGTTACGGCGCGCATTGTGGTTGAGGGCAATATGGGCGCAATCGGCGCGATTTGTGCTTATGGCTCTGATGCTCAGATAAATCGAATTGCGCCATTGATTTTGGCCGGGGACAAACCGGCGATTTGCATTACTGAACCGGGGTCGGGATCTGCGGCAACACAAATGACAACCACGGCGGTTAAACGGGCTGATAAATATATTCTTAATGGCGTCAAACACTGGATTACCGGCGGCGGTGTCTCCAAGACGCATCTGATTTTTGCGCAGGTTGAGGAAAACGGCGAACGGCTGGGCATTGGCGGGTTTATTGCGGTGCGCGGAGAGGATGACGGGCTGAAAATTGGCACCCGCGAACCGGCTATGGGCCTGCGCGGAATTCCCGAAACCGAAGTTATTTTTGACAATATGGAGATCGATGCCAGCATGGCGCTTATCCCGCCCGGTGGTGTTAAACGCGGCTTTGCCGGATTGATGAACGCCTATAACGGTCAGCGGGTTGGTGCGGGAACCGTGGCGCTGGGCATCGCGGCCGGTGCCTATGAACAAGCCTTGGATTTTGTAAAAATGCGAGAACAATTCGGCCGTCCGATTGCCGAATTTCAAGGGTTGCAATGGATGCTGGCGGATATGAATGTGGCGCTTGAATCGGCCAGAATGATGATTTGGCGCGCCGCTGCAAGTGCTGAACACACAAAAAGCGGCTTTCCAGACCCTTTATTGGCAGCGCAGGCCAAACTTACCGCCTCAGAAACTGCGGTCAAAGTCAGCAATGATGCGCTGCAATTACACGGCGCAGCCGGATATTCCCGCAACTTGCCGCTGGAACGAATGGTGCGCGACGCGCGTATGTTTACGATCGGTGGCGGCACAGCGCAAATGCTGCGCAATCTCATTGCTGGGAAAATTCTGGACATGAAATTACCGCAAAGCCGCGACGGATACATGCCATGACCACAGCCGCAGAAATCATTGCGCAAAAGCTGCATGATGCCGGATGTCGCCACGCATTTGGCATGCCCGGCGGCGAGGTTTTGGTGCTGATGCAAGCATTGGATCAGGTTGGGATCGAATTTTCACTGTGCAAGCATGAAAACAACGCCGGATACATGGCTGAGGGGACATATCATGCCACTGGCGCACCAGCGATATTGCTGACTACGATCGGGCCGGGGTTGGCCAACGGGCTGAACTCGGTTGCCAATGCGTTTCAGGAACAGGTTCCGATGATTGTTTTGTCGGGCTGTATCACCGCCACCGAGGCCGCCAGTTTCACCCATCAAGTGATCGACCAAAGCGCCTTAATGGCCCCGATCACCAAAGCACAGTTTCAAATTGGTGAGGGCAGCGCCCAAGCCATGATTGAAAAAGCCATAGCAATCGCCAAAGCCGACCCGCCGGGACCGGTTCATGTGGATGTTCCGCACAATATTGCGCCATCTGAAATTCAGGTGATTGAACGCGCGTTGCAATACCCTGCCGCTGTAAACTGGGCTGAAGACGATGGGCTGGCCAAAGCCCGAAAAATGCTGGCAAACGCTGGGCGGCCAATTATTTTGGCAGGCCTTGGCGCAGTGCATCACCATGCGGGTGCCGCAATTCTGGCGCTGGCAGAAACCCGTAATATCCCGGTTTTGACCACCTATAAGGCCAAGGGAATCATCCCCGAAGATCATGCGTTATCGCTGGGCGGGCACGGGCTTTCGCCTTTGTCGGATACGGTGGTTTTGCCGCTATTGGCCAAGTCTGATTGCATCATTCTGGCAGGCTATGACCCCATTGAAATGCGCAACGGCTGGATCGAACCGTGGCATGCAACCGTTGCGATTGATATCAGCCATGCGGATATTCAACACGGTATGCACGGAAGTGCGGTGCGGTTTATTGGCAATGTTGCCAATGCCATCGCGGCCTTATCAAACACAACATCCCATGGGCAATCTTGGGTTAATGGTGAACCATCCATCGTCAAAACCGCCCTGCAGGACATGTTTTCTGACCGTGCTGAATGGGGCCCGCACACTGTTTTTGCCACCATCCAAAACACTATTCCCGCCGGATCAATCGCTGTTGCCGATAGCGGCGCACACCGGATTCTACTATCCCAGATGTGGCACTGTCTGGCGCCGCAAACCTTGCTGCAATCCAGTTGTTTTTGCACCATGGGCATCAGCCTGCCATTGGCCATTGGTTATGCCAAGGCGGCCGGACCAAATGGTCCAAAAGTTATCGCATTTATTGGCGATGCCGGTTTGGAAATGGTAATCGGAGAACTGGCAACCTTGCGCGACATGCACTTACCGGTCATAGTTGTGTTGCTGGTTGACCAGTCGCTGTCACTCATTGAACTTAAACAAAGCCGAAGCAACCTGCCCAATCTGGGAGTAGATTTTGCGTCAACGGATTTTGTGAGTATAGTAAACGCCTATGGCGGCAACGCCGTTTGGGTTGATTCTAGTAAATCGTTGAAAAACGCTCTAAATAGTGCACTCTGTTCAAAAAATTTCAGTTTACTTGCTTGTCGCATCGATAAAACCCAGTATGCGGGGGCTTTTTAGAATTCTAATTTCGGGGTCGAAACGCCATCGTTTACCTTGAATGTCGCCTAGACGACAAATATTAGGATGGCAACATGTAAGAAAATACATATGTCTATTGGGAGAAAAGAATGAAACTTACACATATTACACTTGCAGCAGCCGTTGTTGGTGCTTTGGGCGGCTCTGTCGCTGCGCAGCAACAATTTATTTCAATCGGCACCGGCGGTGTGACAGGGGTTTATTACCCAACTGGCGGCGCGATTTGCCGTTTGGTCAACAAAAACCGTGCTGAACACGGATTCCGTTGCTCGGTTGAATCAACCGGTGGCTCTATCTATAATATCAACACCATTCGCGAAGGCGAATTGGAATTTGGTGTGGCGCAGTCAGATTGGCAATACCATGCCTATCACGGCACGTCGAAATTCGAAGAACAGGGCGCATTTGAAGATCTTCGCGCTGTGTTTTCGGTTCACGCTGAACCTGTAACCATCTTGGCGCGCCGCGATTCGGGTATCAACAATATCACCGATATTCCGGGCAAACGCTTTAATATTGGCAACCCGGGTTCGGGCACATTGGGCACATGGGAAGTTATTGAAGGTGCCATGGGCTGGGCTCGTGAAGATCTGGCGCTGGCGTCCGGCATGAAATCGTCTGAAACTGCTGGCGCACTTTGCGACAACAAAATCGACGGTTATTTCTGGTTGGTGGGTCACCCATCCGGCCTGACACAAGAAACCATTGCATCTTGTGATGCGATTATTGTGCCAGCTGTTTCGCCAGAAATTGACGCTTTGGTTGAGGCCAACGATTATTATCGTTACGCCACAATTCCGGGCGGCATGTATCCGGGCAACCCTGACGACATCCAGACATTTGGTGTTGGCGCAACCTTTGTGACATCCGCAAGCGTGTCTGAGGAAGCGGTTTACCAAGTAGCCTTGGCTGTTTTGGGCAACCTAGAGGATTTCCGCAAACTGCACCCTGCATTTGCCAACCTCAAAGCTGAAGAAATGATCCGCGACAGCCTGTCCGCGCCATTGCACCCCGGTGCGATCCGTGCGTATCAGGAACTTGGATTAATGGATTAATTTCCTCTTGGTGAGGCCCGGTCGGGCCTCACCTCTTTACCCAAAAGCTGAAACATATCGGCTGGGTTTTATAGAACGATAGGGAACAAAATGACAGATTCAACAGATACTGGTAACGGAATCGATGCCGCCGAAATGGCAGCCGATTTGGATGTTGGCGCGCGTAACCCCATAGGATGGCAAGGTAAACTGATTACATCGGTTGCTTTAACCTGGGCGATTTTTCAACTTTATATCGCATCAAACCTGCCGTTTGATCTGAACGCATGGACCGGACAAAGCTTTTTCGTGGTTGATTCCACCAAAGCCCGCGCCATTCATCTGGCCTTTGCCTTGTTCCTTGCCTGCACTGCGTTTCCGTTGTTCAAAGGGTCATCCAAAACCAATATTCCAATCTATGACTGGGTGCTGGCGCTGGCTGGTGTTTCGGTCTGTGTCTATATTGTGGTTTCACAACAAGCGATCGCTGATACAGCCGGTATCTGGACTGCAAAAGACCAGATTGTTTCCGCAATTGGTCTGACGATTGTGTTAATCGCGACCTATCGCGCGCTGGGCCTGCCAATGGTCATTGTTGCCGGGTTCTTTCTGATTTACGTTTTCTTTGGCGATCAACAGTTCATTCCCGATGCAATGCAATGGAAAGGTGCCAGCTTTAAGAAAGCTATGGGGCATTTCTGGATGCAGACCGAGGGCGTATTTGGCCAAGCACTGGGCGTTTCGGCCTCTATGGTATTTTTGTTTGTTCTGTTTGGATCATTGCTTGAAAAAGCCGGAGCAGGGAATTATTTTATCAAAGTTGCTTTTGCCCTGATGGGGCATCTAAAAGGCGGGCCGGCCAAAGCCGCCGTGGTGGCATCTGCCGCCACTGGCCTGATCTCTGGCTCAAGCATTGCCAACACCGTTACCACCGGCACATTTACCATTCCGTTGATGAAACGCGTTGGGTTTTCAGCCGAAAAAGCTGGCGCGGTTGAGGTTGCATCGTCAACCAATGGTCAATTAACCCCACCTGTGATGGGGGCAGCAGCATTTCTAATGATCGAATATGTCGGTATCCCTTATCTTGAGGTTATCAAACACGCATTCCTGCCAGCGATTATCAGCTATATCGCGCTGGTTTATATTGTGCACCTTGAGGCCTGCAAAATGGGCCTTGAGGGCATGCCTCGCCCGGGTGATCACCGCACCAAAGCCCAACGTCTGATGAGCGTGGTTTTTGGATTTTTGGTGTTTATCGCGCTATCGCTCGGGGTTTATTACGGGCTTGGCTGGTTAAAACCCATGTTTGGTGATTATACCGTTTATGGCATGGCCGTGGTATTCCTGATTGCCTATCTTGGCCTTATTTATATGGCGTCCAAGTATGACGATCTGGTGGTTGATGACCCCGACGAACCCTTGCTGGAATTGCCTGTTGCAGGCGATGTTGCCAAGACCGGGTATTATTACGGCCTGCCGGTTGTGGTGCTTATCTGGTGTCTGATGATTGAACGGTTCTCACCGGGGCTGTCAGCATTTTGGGCAACCATCGCCATGATATTTGTGGCCATAACCCAAAACGCGCTGAAATCGATGTTTCGAGGCAGCGGGGCCATCATCGCAGGTATCAAAACCGGTTGGAGCCAACTGATTGATGGCCTTATTTCCGGGTCACGCAATATGATCGGGATCGCGGTTGCCACAGGCACCGCCGGTATTATTGTTGGCACGGTAACATTAACCGGTGCGCATCAAGTTATTGGCGAATTTATTGAGACAATATCGGGTGGCTCGCTGCTGCTTATGCTGATTTTTGTGGCGATATTCTCGCTTATTCTGGGCATGGGGCTGCCAACCACGGCCACCTATATTGTTATTACTGCGCTAATGGCACCAGTTATTATTGAGGTCGGCGCACAATCAGGCCTGATCGTGCCGCTGATTGCGGTGCATATGTTTGTGTTTTACTTTGGCATTCTGGCAGATGACACACCGCCCGTAGGGTTGGCGGCCTTTGCCGCGGCGGCGATTTCAAAAGGGGATCCGATTAAAACCGGCCTGATCGGGTTTAGTTATGATGTGCGGACGGCGATTCTGCCATTCTTGTTCATCTTTAACACCGAACTTTTGCTGATTGACGTGACCCCGATGAAAGCGGTTTTTGTGTTTATTATCGCGGTTATTGCCATGCTGCTTTTTGCCGCCGCAACCCAAAACTGGTTTATTACCAAATCAAGAATCTGGGAAAGTCTGGCGCTGATATTAATTGCATTCACCCTGTTTCGACCCGGATTCTGGCTGGATATGGTTGAAGCACCCTATGTGACTGTTCCGGCTTCGGAAATTGAGCGTTTGGCAACCCAAGCGCCCGATGACGCCGTGCTGAGAATTCGAATGTCGGGTGAGCATTCGCGAACCTTCCGACAAACCGAAACCACGCTTGAACTGCCGCTGGGATTATTGAGCATTGGCGATGGCGCCGCGCGGCTCAAGGAAATAGCTGGTGTGGTTTTTGCACCGGACGGCGACAATTATGTTGTTAACAATATAGTTGGGCAAAGTTTCGCAGACGAACGCGGTGTTGATCTTTATTGGAACGTGATTCGGGTAGAAATCGACGCAGAACGCCTGCCAAAAGAACTGTTCTATATTCCAGCATTAATGCTACTGGCCCTTATCTGGTTCTTGCAATCGGGCCGCGCACGTAAATTAAATAGCCAAACGGCATAAAGGAGAAAACCATGTTTAATAAGATATTTGTGCCTATCGATCTTAACGATGAACCATCCTGGAAACTTGCACTGCCCAGGGCGCTAAAACTGGCCAAAGAAGACAACGCAGAACTGTTGTTATTTAATGTTGTCCCAGATTTTGGCATGGCCATGGTGGGGTCATTTTTTCCCAAAGACTATGCTCAAAAAGCAATAGAGCACGCGGAATATGAGCTGAAAGCAGTTGCACGAAACCATGTCCCGGCTGATCAGAAAGTGACCTGTTACGTTAGGCATGGGTCAATCTATAAGGAAATCAATAAGATAGCCGATAAATTGGGCGCTGACCTTATTGTTATTTCATCATATCAGCCCAACAGCACTGATATTGTTCTTGGCCCTAACGCTGCGCGCGTCGTGCGTTATGCCAGACAATCCGTTTTTGTTGTGCGCAACTAAACTATTTTGAGAGGAGCTGACAAAGCCCGTCCAGCTCCTCCAATGAGGAATACGAAATTCGTAGCTCTCCGGTGCCCGAATTATGTCGGTGCTCAATATTTACCTTCAACCTCAAATGCGCCTGAAGATCTGATTCGATCGCACGCGTATCAGCATCTTTTACCGGGCGAAGCTGGCGTTTTTTCGACAATTGCGTGCCATCAGATTTTGCCAATTGTTCCGTTTGACGCACATTCAACGATTTTCGAATAATTGTGCGGGCCAATTCAGCCGGATTAACCGACGGAATAAGCGCACGCGCATGGCCATATGACAATTTTCCCTCACGCAGGTATGTCAGAACTTCGTCAGGCAAAGTCAAAAGACGCAAAAGGTTTGCAATATGGCTGCGAGATTTACCCAAAGCCACCGCCAGCTTTTCCTGCGTATGGCCAAAACGGTCCATCAATTGACGATAGCCCAAGGCTTCTTCAACCGAATTCAGGTCAGCTCGCTGGATATTTTCAATAATTCCCAGCTCCAAGACCTCTGTGTCGTCGAGCTGACGAATAATTACCGGGATTCTATGCACTTGCGCCATCTGAGCAGCACGCCAGCGACGTTCACCTGCAACTATTTGATATTCATCACTAATTTTTGGGTCAGGACGCACGATTAGGGGCTGAATGATACCTTTTGTGCGAATTGAGTTGGCAAGGTCCTCGAGGTCTTCAACACTGAAATCCCGCCGTGGCTGGTCGGGATTGGCGTGTAACTGTTCAATCGGCAATGTGGATTCGCCCATCGGTCGATGCGCACTTGGCCGATCAGCATTCAGATCAACATCTGCCAGCAACGTAGACAGACCGCGGCCAAGACTCCGTCGGGTTGGTTTTTTGGTCATTTTGATACCTCGGGTTTAGGCAATAATTGGATCATTAACACGGCGTAATAATTCCCCTGCCAATTTCTGATAGGCGATCGCGCCAGAACTTTTATGGTCATAAATAAGCGCGGGAATTGAATGTGATGGTGCCTCGGAAAGACGGATATTTCGCGGGATTGTTGTCTCAAAAACCAGTTCACCAAGATTTTGGCGCACATCCTCCTCAACCTGCCGCGACAGGTTGTTCCGGCCATCATACATTGTCAAAACAACGCCTTGAATTTCCAGCCCGGGATTAAGCGTTTGGCGCACTTCGCGAATTGTCATCATAAGTTGCGATAGGCCCTCAAGCGCAAAAAACTCGCATTGAAGCGGCACCAAAACCGAATTGGCAGCAACCATCGCGTTGACAGTTAACAAATTCAATGAGGGCGGACAGTCGATAAGCACATAATCATAAGCGCATTTTTTAGCGGCCTCAGATGTTAGCGCTTCACGTAGCCGCAAAACACGGTTTCGATCATCAACCAGATCAACATCAGCTGAGCTGAGATCGACCGTGGAAGGCGCCACAAACAACCCGGGCACCGGCGATTCTTGGCTAACATCCGTAAGATCCGCATCGCCCAATAGCAAATCATAGGTTGTGACATTCCGCTGGTTTTGAAAAACACCCAAGCCGGTTGATGCGTTACCTTGAGAATCAAGGTCTAATATCAATACCTTACGCCCGATAGCCGCAAGCGCTGTTCCCAAATTAATAGCCGTCGTTGTTTTACCAACACCGCCTTTTTGGTTGGAAACGGCAATGACCTGTTGTTTAAGCGGCTTGGTAGGATTATTTGACACGCGCAAAACTTTCGATGCAAAGAATGACCGCATTGGCATCGGTCAGGCTTTTTAATTGGTTGCATTCTATATGCCAAATTTTACGTGCCTCGGTCAATTCAGATTCGTATTTTGCACCCTTAGGAAAGAAACAAATCGTGTTTTGCTCAACAAACCGCTCAGACATTTCCAATAGTTTTTCAACCGAAGCAACGGCTCGTGCGGATATTACGTCATATTTCTGTGCGGGCAGGCTTTCCACTCGTTCCGGTAAAATTGTTAATTCCAGCCCTAATTCATTTGAAACTGTCATTAAAAATGCACATTTTCGCTGATCACTTTCAACCAACGTGAATTCAACGGGGTTTTCCGTGTTTTGTGATAGAATCGCCAAGACAACCGCCGGAAAACCTGCGCCAGAACCGATGTCCAACCATGTATGTGCAGTTGCTGGCTTATGCGCAAAAAGTTGCGCTGAATCAATAAAATGCCGGTGCCAAATGTTTGGAATAGTTGACGGCGCAACCAAATTTATCGTTTTATTCCATTTAGTTAACAGGATTTCAAACAAAGACAGCTTTTCTATTGTTTCACGTGGAACATCAAATAGATGGCAAAATTGATCAGAATCTTTTGAAATCAAGGTCATCACGCCGACCGTCGCCGAGTTGTTTTACGAATATTGGCCAAAATAAGGGTCAGGGCGGCTGGTGTCATCCCATCAATTCTGCCGGCATGGCCTAAATCATCGGGGCGGATTTTCTCCAATTTCTCTTTTAGCTCATTTGACAGGCCAGAAATACCGGAATAATCAAACCCCACAGGAATTATTTGCGCCGCATCCCGCCGTAGCTTTTCAATGTCCTTTTGTTGCCGCTCAATATATGTCGCATATTTTGCATCGCATTCAATCTGCCTGCGAATTCCCTTGTCAATTACCGAAGTTTCCGGCCAAATTTCCATTAGTTTATCCGCAGTGATCTTTGGATAGCTAAGCAGTGTCAGCGCTGAACGTTGACGCCCATCCTGATTAACAACAATACCAAAACCCGCGGCTTTGCTCGAATTAATCTTAAGATTCTGGTAAATTTCCCGTGCAACTTCAATAGATTGGCACTTTTGTTCAAAAATACTTTGCCTATGCGGCGAAACACACCCGATATCAATTCCCAAGGGGGTCAACCGTTGGTCGGCATTATCAGCCCGCAGTGAAAGACGGTATTCTGCACGAGAGGTAAACATGCGATACGGTTCGCTAACGCCTCGGGTTACCAGATCATCGATCATCACCCCGATATACGCAGTTGCACGATCAAAAACCACTTTGCTGCGCCCAAGAACCTTGGCGGCCGCGTTCAATCCGGCGGCCAAACCCTGTGCAGCGGCTTCCTCATAACCTGTTGTGCCGTTGATTTGGCCTGCTAAAAACAGGCCGGGTATGTCTTTGATTTCAAGGCAATGGTTCAGTGCACGCGGATCAACGTAATCATATTCAATTGCATAACCGGGCTGTTCGATTTCTACATTTTCCAGCCCCGCAATGGAGCGGACATATTCTGTTTGCACGTCAATTGGCAAAGATGTCGAAATGCCGTTTGGATAGATGGTATCGGTCGTTAACCCCTCTGGTTCCAGAAATATCTGATGCGCGGTTTTGTCAGCAAAACGCACAACTTTGTCCTCTATCGATGGGCAATAGCGCGGGCCGACACCGTCAATTTGGCCACCATACATAGCAGAGCGCTGAAGGTTTTTTCTGATGATTTCATGAGTTTTTTCATTCGTAAAGGTGATTCCACAGGCAACTTGTTTTTGTGTTATCTTACTGGGAATAAATGAGAATTTCACCGGATCAATGTCCGCTTCCTGCATCTCTAAGTTCTTCCAATTGATGGTTTTACCGTTCAATCGCGGCGGCGTGCCTGTCTTAAGACGCCCCAATGGTAAGCCAAACGCATCGATCCGCTCAGCCAGCGGAATTGATGGTTTATCGCCAAGACGCCCCCCCTGACTGGACTGATCGCCGATATGTATAACACCGCGCAGAAAAGTGCCCGAGGTCAACACAACTGCGCCGGCTAAAATCTCCGATTGATCCTTTAGGATAACACCGCCAATTTCCCCGCCATTAAATTTGAAATCCACGACTTCGGCTTCAATAACGGTAAGGTTCGGCTTGTTCCGAAACTCCTCCTGCATGGCAATTCGGTATAAAATACGGTCTGCCTGGGTTCGCGGCCCCTGAACTGCTGGGCCTTTTCGTCGATTAAGCAATCGAAACTGAATCCCCGCCTGATCTGCAACGCGCCCCATTACCCCATCTAAAGCATCGATTTCACGAACTAAATGGCCCTTTCCAAGCCCGCCAATCGCAGGGTTACAAGACATTTCACCAATTTTGGCGAACTCATGCGTGATAAGAGCGGTTTTCGCACCTACTCGAACAGCGGCTTGTGCTGCCTCAGCACCCGCATGGCCCCCGCCAATCACAATAACATCAAAATGTTTCACGTGAAACAATCCTACTTCCCGATACAAAAACTTGAGAAAATCTCTCCCAAGATGTGTTCAACATCAACACGACCAATCAAGCTATCCAATGCGCGAACAGCCAATCTTAATTCATCTGCCAGCAATTCCGGCAATAACGATTCTTCCGAAATCATCTCTGACGCGGATATTAGTCCACTAACCGCATTTTCCATAGCGATTCGATGCCGTTCACGCGTAAAACTGCCAGCATTGCCAGCCCATTCAGTAAGCGTGTTTGAAATTTCCCGCATAACACCATCAATACCCGCGCCGGATTTGCCGGAAATAGACCGTGATTCACAGGACTGAATGTCGCCTTTGCCACAAACAACAATATCGTCCTTTTGGACAGGAACATTCATAGTATCAAGATCGGATTTATCAGAAATAATAAATAAACGAATATCGGCATTGCCCGCACGAAACATCGCCCGCTCAACACCAATGCTTTCAATCTCGTCCACGCTCTCGCGAATACCGGCCATATCCAGAAAAGTTACAGACAGCCCGTTAAGGTCCGTCTGCACCTCAATAACGTCTCTGGTTGTCCCGGCAATATTTGATATTATTGCAGCGTCCCTACCAGATATGGTGTTCAGTAACGTTGACTTCCCGATATTTGGTGGTCCAACAATGGCAACTTCAAACCCGTCCCGTATTTTTTCAGATATAAAGCTCCCGTCGATCTCTTGCGAAAGCGCGGCATATGTTCTGTCAATCAGGTGTTTAACCTCGGGAAAGACATCAACCGGCACATCTTCATCAACAAAATCAATTGTGGCTTCCAGCAGCGCCGCAGCACGCAACAGATCAGCACGCCAAATATTCGCCTTTTCACCCACAACACCTTGCAGCACCCGAAACGCCTGCTGGCGCTGTGCCTCTGTTTCCGCCTCTATCAAGTCTGAAAGACCCTCGACTTGTGCCAAATCCAGACAATCGTTTTCCAACGCCCGACGGGTAAATTCGCCAGCTTCAGCCATGCGCAACCCCGGAAATTCCGATAAACTGCGCAAAACACCGTCAATAACCGCTTTGCCGCCGTGCAGATGAAACTCCACCACGTCCTCGCCGGTAAAGCTCGCGCCTTTTTGAAATGCCAAAACCAATGCCTGATCCAGCATCTGGCCCTTATGTGTTAACAACGATAATTGAGCATGCCGTATGGGGGGAACCGACCCTGCCAAACTGATACAACACCCAAAAGCCCCGGGGCCAGACACACGAATGATCGCAACACCGGCGCGACCCCGTGCGCTTGCCAGCGCATAGATTGTGTCTAGATTATCCATTTATACCTCGGAAATGAACGCTTTTGCGTCAGGTATTCATTGAATCAAAGAAATCGGAATTGGTTTTGGTTTGCTTCATTTTGCCAAGCAAGAATTCCACAGCATCAACCGTGCCCATCGGGTTCAAAATGCGTCGCAGCACAAACATCTTGGTCAAATCGGCTTTGCTTACCAGCAGTTCTTCTTTTCGGGTGCCCGATTTCAAAATATCAATCGCCGGATAAACCCGCTTATCCGAAATCTTGCGATCCAGCACAATTTCAGAGTTACCGGTGCCTTTGAATTCCTCAAAAATCACTTCGTCCATGCGGCTGCCCGTATCGATCAAGGCGGTGGCGATAATGGTCAACGACCCGCCTTCCTCAATTTTCCGCGCGGCCCCGAAAAACCGTTTCGGGCGTTGCAATGCGTTGGCATCAACACCACCTGTCAGCACCTTGCCCGAGGAGGGAACCACAGTATTAAAGGCGCGACCAAGACGGGTGATGGAATCCAGCAAAATGACCACATCGCGTTTATGTTCAACCAGCCGTTTTGCTTTTTCGATAACCATTTCGGCAACAGCCACGTGGCGGGTGGCAGGTTCGTCAAAGGTGGAGGAAACCACCTCGCCCTTAACCGACCGCTGCATGTCTGTAACTTCTTCCGGGCGCTCATCAACCAGCAAAACGATCAGGAAACATTCCGGATGGTTGATTGCAATAGATTTAGCAATATTCTGCAAAATCATAGTCTTACCGGTGCGCGGCGGTGCCACGATCAACCCGCGCTGGCCTTTGCCAATGGGGGCCACAAGGTCAATCATCCGGCAGGTTTTGTCTTTGATGGTTGGATCTTCGATTTCCAATTTAAACCGTTCATCAGGATAAAGCGGGGTTAAATTATCAAAATGGATTTTGTGTTGTGCTTCGTCCGGATCACAAAAATTAATCAGTGTTACGCCCGTTAATCCAAAGTATTTTTCGCCTTCTTGAGGCACCTGAATTGGGCCATCCACAGTATCGCCAGTGCGCAGGCTGTATTTTTTGATCTGCTCGGGGGACACATAAATATCATCCGGCCCCGACAAATAATTCGCCTCCGGTGACCGTAAAAACCCGAACCCGTCTTGCAGCACTTCAAGCACGCCATCACCCGAAATCGCCACACCTTCTTCGGCCATTTCCTTAAGCACCGCAAACATCATGTCGCCTTTGCGCATGGTGGACGCATTCTCAATTTCCAGCTCTTCCGCTATTTTCAAGATGTCAGAGGCTTTTTTAGCCTTCAGCTCAGCTAAAGACAGGTGTTCGATTTGGGATAAATCATCCATTAAAATACTCGCAATTGGGCCAAAAGCCCTGTTTTTTGTGTTTGGAAAAAGCGTATCTAGGCCAGAACAGCCCTGCTTGCGGCATTAGATACGGAAATTTGGTAAGGGAGTCAAATTAGAACGGTTTAACAATCACCATAATCACAACCACAAGCATCAACACCGTGGGAATTTCATTCGCCAGCCGATAGGTCCGGCTAGAACGGGTGTTTTTATCCCGCGCGAAATCTTTGCGCCGTGTTGACAGCCAACCATGAAAACCAGACATCAGCAAAACACTGAGGGCCTTAACCCATGGCCAACCC
The DNA here is from genome assembly GCA_964609255.1 of uncultured Rhodobacterales bacterium. Taxonomy (GTDB): domain Bacteria; phylum Pseudomonadota; class Alphaproteobacteria; order Rhodobacterales; family Rhodobacteraceae; genus UBA3077. Next base: position 3,484 of record CAZSSS010000001.1, on the reverse strand, counting down.
TGTGACCAGTCAATGATACCGGGGGTAAACACCAGACACAGACCAAAAATCCATGTGGCAATCATCGCCGGGTTAATAATGGCACGCAGCAATCGTCGTTCCATAATCTTGAATGTCTCAGACATTTCTGAACCAATCGGGGCTTTTTCAACGTGATACACAAACAGGCGCGGCAAATATAGCATCCCTGCCATCCAGCTTATTACTGAAATCACATGCAGGGATTTTATCCAAAACTGCCAATCAACCAGAAAATTCTGTATCATCCACGAATAACCTTCAGCATTTTTTCAAGGTTCTTTGGGTCGCCTTGCGGGGTTATGCCGTGGCCTAAATTGAAAATATAACGTCCACCACCCAAAATATCCAATAATCGTTGGGTTTCAGATACCAGCATATCGCTGCCTGTCACCATATGCATTGGGTCCAGATTACCCTGCACGGCAACTTTTGCTTGCAGATTATCCCGCGCCCATGCTGCCGGAATTGACGTATCTAATGCCAGTGCATCAAAACAACCGGCATCGGCAAACTGGATATATCCACCACCGGACCCCCTTGGAAAACCAATTACTGGCAGGCCTGGAAAACGCCGTTTTAATTCAGTTGCAATTCTAATGGCTGGTTTTAAAGCATATTTTTCAAAACAAGACCCACCAAGCGCGCCCGACCAGCTATCAAAAAGTTTCACCACTTCTGCGCCGGCTTTTACTTGACGCGCCAGATATTCAATTGTTGCATCGGTAATAATATCGATCAATTTTGAAAATGCTATCGGATCCTCATACATCAATTTTCGCGCTGGCCCTTGATCAGGGGTGCCCCGACCTGCCACCATATACGTGGCCACGGTCCAGGGTGCCCCGGCAAAGCCGATAAGCGTCGTTTCTTTGGGGAGTTCCTCCGAAAGCCGTCCAACCGTCTCATAGATCGGATTTAAGGTTTTATGAATATCTTCAATGGGCTTAAGATTAATAATCTCAGCCATATTTGTTACAGGGTCTAATCGAGGGCCTTCGCCTGTTTCAAACCACAGCTTCATTCCCAAAGCCTGCGGGATTAATAAAATATCGGCAAATAAAATCGCAGCATCAAAACCAAACCGCCTGATTGGTTGTAAGGTAACCTCGGTGGCAAAATCAGGGTTATAGCAAAGGTCCAGAAACCCACCTGCCGTTTCGCGCAGCGCACGATATTCAGGTAAATATCGCCCTGCTTGGCGCATAACCCAAACCGGAGGCGTCTTTAAAGTTTCCCCAGCAAGCACGCGCAATAGATTTTTATCAGACATTTAGTTCTCCCTACTCTTAAATAATATATTTAAGAAAAGTAGTGATTGTAATAGGGGTATTTGAATAATGTGGATTACCGTGATTTAAAAGTTCTCAACAGAATTATCCTGCGTGACAAAGCAACAAGCAAAGGGAATACCGGTTTATCCACAGAATTGAAATTTCCAATATAAATCTGTTAACTGTGCATAGTGCCGGTATGTTCCATGGAACTTTTTGAGTAAAGTTCACCCAACACAATTTTGCAGTGGGTAACTGTCAGTTATCCACAAAGTTTACACATAGCACAACACAAGAGGTTCCAATGACTCAGCCGTTAATTCTTGCCTCCGGGTCAGTTATTCGCGCTGATATGCTGCAAAACGCTGGTATTAATCTGGAAATCAAACCCGCGCGGGTTGATGAATCTGCTATCAAAATAGCGTTATTGGCAGAAGGCGCGCAACCGCGCGATATCGCGGACGCATTGGCAGAGGCCAAAGCACGCCGGATTGCACAGAAAAACCCGGGGCGGCTGGTTTTGGGCGCTGATCAAATTCTGGATTTTAAAGGTAAGGTTTTTGATAAACCCGAAACACTGGTTCAGGCACGTAACCAGTTGATAAGTCTGCGTAATCAGCGGCATAATCTATATTCTGCGGCAGTTTTATTTGAAAATAACACGCCGATTTGGCGATATATTGGCCGTGTAACCCTGACAATGCGGGATTTTTCGGATGGGTTTCTTGAGAAATACATCGCTCAGAATGGCGACAACCTGTTTACCACAGTTGGTGGATATAAAATTGAACAAGCTGGCGCGCAGTTGTTTTCTGCCATCAATGGCGATTACTTTAGTATATTAGGGTTACCACTTTTGGAATTATTGGCGATATTACGCCAAAAAGGTTATTGTGATGAATGATACCGCACCACCATTGGCTGGCGTGATTGGTTTTCCGATCAGCCACAGCAAATCTCCGATTCTGCACGGGTATTGGCTGCGAGAGCTGGGCATTCAGGGTTATTATGTGCCGTTATTGATGTCACAAGCAGAATTTGTTGGCGGGTTGCGTTCCTTGATAAAGCTTGGGTTCAAGGGTGTTAATGTGACATTACCCCATAAAATTCCGGCGCTGGGTCTTGCGGATACTACGACGGATCGCGCAGCGCTGATTGGCGCGGCCAACACGTTAACCTTCAAAGAAGATGGTTCAATCAGCGCGGATAATACCGACGGATACGGGTTTATTCAAAACTTGCGGCAAAATGTGCCGGATTGGCGGGCGGATGATGGGCCTGCCTTGGTGCTTGGTTCTGGCGGCGCGGCGCGGGCAATCGTTTCGGCATTGCTGTCCGAGGGCGTAACCGAGTTACGATTAACCAACCGAACCCGGGGCCGCGCAGAAATGCTGGCGGATCAATTTGGTGCCAAAGTTGAGGTCATAGACTGGAATCGAGCATCGGATGCGATGGATGGGGCTTTGACCATTGTTAACACAACCTCGTTGGGTATGGCGGGCCAGCCGGAATTGCCGGTTATACTGGATTCTGCGCCCCTAACTGCCATCGTTAGCGATATTGTTTATACACCGCTGGAAACCGACTTTTTGAAAGCCGCCCGTAGCCGTGGGCTGCAAACCGTTGACGGGCTGGGAATGCTGTTGCATCAGGGGGTTCCAGGGTTTGAAAACTGGTTCGGGATGCGCCCAGAGGTTACGGACGGATTAAGAAACGCTGTTCTAGGGTTATGAGCTTTTTGCTTGGTCTTACCGGATCCATTGGCATGGGTAAATCTACGACTGCCGGGTTTTTCGCTGATGATGGTATTCCGGTTTGGGATGCTGACGCTGCTGTGCATCAGATTTATGCAGATACGGGCGTGGGAGCAATCGCCGCGCTGGTGCCAAATGCGATTGTTAACGGCATAGTTGACCGGGAAATTTTGCGCAGTGAAATAGCAAAAGACGCCACATTGCTTGATAAAATCGAAGCAGTCATTCACCCTCTTGTGGCGACACATCGCGCGGCGTTTTTGGTAAATAACGCCGATGCATCGCTTGTTTTAATGGATATCCCATTGCTTTTTGAAACCAGCGCGGAAAAATGGCTTGATGCAGTCTTGGTGGTTACTGCGCCCGTGAATGTGCAAAAAACCCGGGTTTTGGCACGAAACGGTATGACCGAGGCGCATTTTAAGGCGATTTTGGCGC